>JAHIFE010000010.1 GCA_018901125.1 Pseudomonadota bacterium
AAAAAGAGAATGAAAGAAGGGGATGTCAATGAAGTATTAAAGTCTTTATCATTGCATGAAGAGCCAGAATCAATAGAAGACAAGGATGCGCCGGTTCGATGCTGTATACGTTATATCAGCAATCGACCGGGTCAATTTAAACACCGATTTTCACAGTTTGTTAAATCGACATAATTTCCCCCTATTTTTTCGGAATTGCAACCGATCCGAATTGATCTTTTTTTCACCCGTGGTTAAAATGGCAGCGCTTGTCTAAATCTAATAACTAATTAATATAACAGATATATATTGTTATAATTATTTGTTTTTCCCTCCAAATTATTTTAATTTCCGCCTCTATAATACTCTGCTCAAATTTTGCTTTTTTAGGGTATCTTTTTGGCGAATAAAATCCTTGTTTGTCGAATTAAAATATGATAGTATAGATTCAATTATGAGTTATTAGGATGTTATATCCCTAAAATAATGATTATTTGAGCGTTTTTTACATCAATTATTTTAATTTAATATTGTAATCACAGATGACTAATCGACATAATAAAACCCTAATTACTACCGAGGTTGACCTGGATGACTATTTCAAAAAACCTGCCTCGCCGAGACAAAAACAGTATGAAACAATCCGGGCTATCGCTATTGACGGGTATTCGGTAGAAGACACTGCAAAAAGATACGGATACAAGGCATGTACTGTCTATTCCCTGCTCAGGGATGCCAGGGCAGGAAAAATTGATCTTTTCCCGGCCGTTAAAAAAGGTCCCCAGCAAAAACGGACAAATCAGGATGTACGAGACAAAATCATTGAATTCAGAAAGATGAGGTTATCTACTCCTGATATTTGCGAACGTCTTGCCGAAGATACTATCAAAATTTCTTCACGGACAGTCGAGCGTATTCTAAAAGATGCGGGCTTCGGAAAATTAAAACGCAGAACTAATAAAGAATTAGGCATAACTTTAAAAAACGAGATTATCCCGGATCGATCGGAACATCTCGATTTCTTAAAACTCGAGCCTTTTGATATTGATTGTCCCTTTGCAGGTTGTTTCTTTTTTATCCCTTATATTTTAGAATCAGGGGTTATAGATCTTTTGAAAGAATGCGAACTGCCGGATTCAAGCGATATCGGCTCAATACAGGCAGGCCTTTCCATGCTGCTCCTGAAATTGATGGGTCGCAAAAGACTGAGTCATATCGGCTCCTACGACAGGGAACCCGGCCTTGGGATCTTTGCCGGCTTAAATGTGCTTCCCAAGCCGACTTATATGAATACCTATTCCTGCCGATGTTCAGAATCACAAGTAATGAAGTTACAGAGCAAGGCTGTTGCCGGTTTAAAGAAGAAGTATCCTGACTTATACTGTAGTGATTATATCAATCTTGATTTTCATTCGATTCCGCATTGCGGCGATGAGTCAGAAATGGAAAAAGTCTGGTGCGGCTCAAGAGGCAAAACAATGAAGGGGGCAAATACAGTCTTTGTTCAAGACAGCCAGAGTAATACAATCCTATATACCAGAGCAGACATACTGCGTAATGAAGAAACAAAAGAAGTTAAAAAATTTGTTGCTTACTGGAAAAAGATAAATGGCCGGGTTAATGAGACCCTTGTTTTTGATTGTAAGTTTACTGCTTACAAAGTTCTTGATGAGCTTGAAGATGATAAAATAAAATTCATAACTCTTCGAAAAAGATCCGCCAAGCTGATAAAGGATACATTGGATCTTCCGGCAAATAATTGGAAAAAAATCCATATATCAATCCCAAAACGCAAATATAAAAATGTGTCTGTCCATGAAAGTGAAGTAAAACTAAAAGACTGTAGAAACACATTCCGTCAAATTGCGGTAAAAGATCACGGCCGAAACAATCCTACATTTATTATAACCAACAACAAAGACTTGCCCATGAAAGATATCCTGGAGGTCTATGCCAAGCGATGGCGTATAGAAAACAAACTTGCAGAATTAGTAGCGTTTTTTAATTTAAACGCCCTTTCTTCTCCGATTATGATTCGCATCCATTTTGATATTTTATGGACATTAATAGCAGACACCCTGTATCATCGCTTTGCACAGGACTTAAGACGTTTTGAGAAAAATATCGCTCCAACTATTTTCAGAAAGTTCATTGATATGCCAGGAAGGGTTGTTTATGACGGAAACAAGTTTTCAATAAAAATCAGAAAAAGGGCTCATACTCCTATCTTAAAAGAAGTTGAAAAATTACAAAAACCATTTCAAGTCCCATGGCTTTCCGGTAAAACTGTGGAAATAGTCTGGACCGCTTGATTAGGGTGCTATTTTGTCGATTATGCTTTCTGTGAAAATCGGTGTTAAATATAAAGAGGCGTTAGCCGATAATTTACCGATTGGGTCCGGCGAGATAGAAAGTGCGCATCGTTACGTAATACAAAATCGTTTAAAATTACCCGGAGCATGGTGGAAAGAAAAAAACGCTGAACACATGCTTGCAT
>JAHIFE010000069.1 GCA_018901125.1 Pseudomonadota bacterium
AGCCACTTTCAAAACGTTTCAGTTTGGTCAAGGTCAAGGCGGGTGAAAATTTTAACCGCAGGAATACATGGGGTATTTCGAGGATTAAAATTTTCACCCAACGCAGAGATCGGCCAAAATGGGACGTTTTGAAACTGGCTCTTATATATATATTCATAAATCCAGCTTTATTACATGTACTTCTCCAGTATCAGTTTCTTTTATCTGAAGACGCAATTGTTTTGCCGATACAGCTTCTCCGGGGAAAAACAGTATTCCATGTGCTAAGCTTTTGGGTAACACGGCGCTGGTCTGGAGTGATTTTTCGCGCAGGTCATTTGTAATCGATTTTATTGCATCATTAGAACCATATCCGATCGCCCCTCCTATTGTAGCACCGGCAGCAGCTCCTATAGCAGCTCCTTTTCCGGCTGCCGAAGCAACGTTTTCGCCGGATACAATACCTATAGCCGCTCCAATTACCGCGCCTGCGGCTGCTCCAAGAAAACCTTTATAAGCTCCTTCCTTAAATACTTCCTTTGTTTTTGCATACCGTGTTGCTCTTTCGTATGCAATGTCTTTGCTTAATATAGGCCAGAGGTTTCCTTTCTTATCTTCAAGAAACGTTTGATTACCAACAACTTCCAATGCATGAGATCCCTGGTTATCAAAAACCACCTGCACAGGAAGCATTCCTGCTCCGAATATATCAAAACCGAAAGTTTCTTTTGTTTCTTTTGGATCTGTAAACGCCCTTGCCGCTATGTCGGCACCTGCGATATTAACGGCATTATTTAAAGACGCCGGCGCTTTAAAGGGAAGAGGTTTTACTTTATATGACGAACATCCGGCAAACATCATAACAATGCATAATAACACCACAAAACATGATGGGTATCTTTTCATATCAGACCTCCTTTTTTAAAGATAAATTTACTGCTTTATCGAAATATTTATTTCCCGTATAGTTCTCAAATCTTACTTCAAGATATTTATGACATTATAATTTAAATTCAGAATTTATAAAAGCACAAAAGGAGGTACGGATGGAAGCTATGGATTTGGTGGCTCAGCTTATGATCATTTCTGCAACAACAGCCCCTAAAAGCAAAGGGGAAAACTATGTTTGTACGCAAATACTAAAAGGCAAAGACCTTAAAACGCTTGCAAAGAAAATGATAGAGTTTGGAATCAAAAAAGAAAAAAAGGACTTTGATCGGGACGCAAAAAACGTTTCTGCATCTGATGCAGTCGTGCTTATAGGCATAAAGGACGCAAAGCCATTGGGGCTAAATTGCGGTGCATGCGGATACACGGATTGTAGCTCTCTTTCCTTGCAAAAAAAGAAAGACGTAGATTTTATGGGTCCTGTCTGCGCGTTCAGAACTCTTGATATGGGTATAGCAATTGGTTCCGCCGTAAAAACAGCAAGCATGTTTAATGTTGATAACCGTATTATGTATAGGGTAGGCGCTGTTGTGCGCTATATGAAAATAGTTGACTGGGATTTTATTATGGGAATTCCTCTTTCTGCAACCGGAAAGAATATATATTTTGACAGATAAAAAGGATGGGCTTGTATTAACCCATAAATAGGCAAAGGGCGGATAAACCCTGGCCTGGGGCGAGGAAAACATCAAAAATGCCAATAAAGTACGGGCCGGAAATTCATTGATCCGGCCCGTATATTCTTCAGGGTATAAAACTAAAACCCACTGATTTTAAGGTAAATTTACAGCGGCAGATTTTTTATCAGCAGCATCCTTCTCCACAATCGCCACCATCATTGCAATTGCCGGATGAGGAACAGCCACAACCACAGCCGCTATCAGGTTGAATCTGGGTTGGTGTGTTGCTTATCCCGACCACTTCAATATCAAAGGTCAATGCTTGACCAGCAAGTGGATGGTTTAAATCCAACGTAACGTTTTCATTATCAATCTGAACAACCTGGGCAGGCACCTGACGGCCGTCCGGCATTTGAAGGCCAATAAGCTGACCCACTTCAGGAATTACACCAGGCGGAACTTCCGATAGCGGAAAATGATGCAGCAGATTTTCTTCTCTTTGACCGTAGGCATCTTCCGGTGCAAGTGTAAACGTTTTTTTCTCTTTTAAAGCCATGCCGGCAAGTGAGTCTTCAAACCCTTTTATTAATTGCCCGCCACCCATCAGAATTTCAAGGGGCATTCTCCCTTCACTACTGTCGAATACTTCTCCGTTATTCAGGGTTCCTTTATAATGAACGCTGACGTACATGTTGTTTTCAACTTTTTCCATGGAATTCTCCTATCTCCTGTATTTAAGTTTATTTTTTCTAAAATATATACGAATGGATTTAAGTCAAGTAAATATACGTTTTTTTCTAATCCGTCTTCGTTCTATGGCTTGTAATTCCATTCAAGATAGGTTATTTATGGCATATTTTTAGTTTAAGGAGTTACATATATGAAGGAAATAGAAATTTATGGATCAACAGGACGGTCTAAGATATTGGTCGGTGAGAGTTTGGAAAATCTCAAAAACTATATCTCGAATGAAAATGTCGTTCTGATTACCGACGAAAACGTCTCAAAACATTATCGTAACCAGTTTCCCGAACATCCTTTAATTACTCTTGGTACTGGTGAAACTGTTAAAACGCTGGATACAGCCGCGTACATATACCAAAACCTGCTGGACATGAATGCTCAGCGATCTACCGTGCTTGTGGGAATAGGTGGGGGCATCGTCTGTGATATCACAGGCTTTGTTGCTTCAACTTATCTGAGAGGCATTTCTTTCGGGTTCGTTTCTTCCACACTGCTTTCCCAGGTAGATGCCAGTGTCGGTGGTAAAAATGGCGTTAATTTCAAAGGATACAAAAATATGGTGGGTGTTTTCAACCAGCCGGCCTTTGTTATCTGTGATATGAACCTTTTAAAAACATTGCCCGAAAAAGACCTTTTATGCGGATTTGCTGAAATCGTTAAGCATGCAGCAATTGAAGATGCCGCCCTGTTTGAATATCTTGAAAATAATTACAAAAAGGCTTTGTCTCTTGATTACAATGTAATTGAGCGGCTGGTATATGATTCTGTTGTAATTAAATCATCGGTGGTGAATCGGGATGAAAAGGAAAAAGGTGAGAGGCGGAAACTTAATTTCGGGCATACACTTGGACATGCAATTGAAAAAACAACCGGCATTCCTCACGGTGAAGCAGTAAGTTTGGGCATGGTCTTTGCCGCATCTCTTTCTGTAAAAAGGGGATTGCTATCGTCGGGTGAAGAAAAGCAAATTTCAGCTCTGCTAAAGAATCTCAAACTCCCCACAACAGTTGATATAGATAGAAAAAAAGTTATTGAGGCGCTAAATAAAGACAAAAAAAGAGAAGGGGACGGAATCCATTTCGTATTGCTTGACGGAATAGGCAAAGCTGTTATAGAAGAAATTTCAATAAGCGAATTACATCGCGCTTTAGATAATATATTATAAATTGCAAGATGGCTTGAACAATTTGCTTTCGCCATCTCGGAGTACGGAAGCGGAAGTTAATTAAAAACTTTATAGAGGTCCCAGATTAAGCGGTTTAAGCTGGAGGCAGCAAAAACAAGATGACAATGACGCTGGATGTGCCGGTTATCGGTATCTTAAGGGGAATCGAAGCTTCTTTTTTTAAGGATGTTTTACGAGCCTCCTTTGACGCAGGACTTCAGGCTATAGAAGTTACTATGAATACGGAAAATGCAGCCCAAATTATTTCATCCTGCCGCACATTTGTACCTTCAGGAAAATTATTAGGGGCAGGAACAGTTCGAAATCTGGATGAAGCAAAAAAAGCAGCGGATGCGGGCGCTAATTTTTTTGTAACTCCAAACACGGATGTTTCAGTAATTGAATATGCCTTGTCTCATAATATACCTGTAATTGCTGGGGCATTCACCCCTACCGAAGTTTATAATGCATGGTCTGCCGGTGCAGATATGGTTAAAGTGTTTCCCTGCGGCCATTTTGGCCCGCAATATATAAAAGATCTGCTGGGTCCCTTTGATACAATTCCACTTGTAGCGGTAGGCGGTGTAACCCAGTCCAACATTGGAGAGTATTTCAGGGCTGGTGTTAAGGCGGTTGGTGTAAGCGCTTCACTTTTCGGAAGAGTGGCTCTGGAAAATCGTAATCTTGAGGATCTTTCACAGAACGTAAAAAAGTTCGTAGAACTTTGCTTAAAAAGTATTACGCATGTGAATTAAGCCTCATAGAGTTTTAAATAACTTGCTTTCGCCCTTCGTGCTATAGAAGGAACTCAAGAACAGAAAGAATTATATTACATTATTTCATATTTTTAGACGTGATATCATACAAGAGTATCGTTTAATAAATAAAAATACTGCGGCTTGGCTTTTATTTTAGAATATGCTAAACCACAGCATTATTAACCATAAAGGAGAATATATAGAGATGTTTAGGCCTGAAATAAAGGTGTTGGATTGTACGGTCCGAGACGGGGGCCTGATGAATAAATGGCAGTTCGAAGATGATTTTGTTCGGGCGGTTTACAATGCAAATTCCAAAGCTGGCGTTGATTATATGGAAATCGGCTATCTCAGTTCGGAAAAAGCATTTCCTCGTGAAAAGTTTGGGCCATGGCGGCTTTGTGCCGATAAAGATATCAGGCGGGTTATTGGTGAAGGCGAAAGAAAGATTAAACTATCTGCAATGGCTGATATCGGGAGGATTGATTATGATGATATTCCGATAAAATCGGAAAGCATGCTTGATATGGTTCGGGTAGCCTGTTATGTCCATCAAATAGATGCGGCAATCGAACTCGCACATCACTGCATGGAAAAAGGCTATGAGGTTACCATTAATCTTATGGCTGTTTCCACCGTCGGCATGAGAGATCTTAATGAAGCGCTGGATGATCTTTCGAAAAGCAGGGTACCAATTATATATCTTGTAGACAGCTTCGGAGCCTTTTATTCTGAGGACATCGATTTGCTGTCTGCCAAGTATATGGAACGCCTTCCCGGAAAAACCATAGGAATTCATACACACAATAACCAGCAGCTTGCCTTTGCCAATACCATTTCGTCTATTATCAACGGTATCAACTATTTAGATGGCAGCTTTTACGGCATCGGCCGTGGGGCCGGTAATTGTCCTCTGGAACTATTAATTTCATTTCTCAAAAATCCCAAGTTTAATGTTCGCCCGATTATTGAGGTAATTGAATCCCATATTTTTCCCTGGCGGGAAAAAATCGATTGGGGTTACTTTGTTCCGTATATGGTAACCGGGGTGCTGAATCAGCACCCCCGAAGCGCAATGGCCCACATGGAGTCTGATCATAAAGATCAAATTCTTGACTTTTACGATCAGATGACGAATTTGGTTGAATCGTTATAAGATCATACAAAAACAAGCCTCATGCCGGTGTTTATATATATCGGAGCATGAGGCTTATAACTTTTGTCAAAATTCCAGCACCAGACCCACCGGGCAATGGTCTGAACCAAATATGTCATTGTCTATAAATGGTTCTTTGACCCAGCCTTTTTCTATCATATTCCGGCTTACAAAAAAATAGTCAACTCGCCAGCCAACATTTTTTACCCTGGCATTGGCCCGGTATGACCACCATGAATATTTGACTTTTTCAGGGTAAAAATACCGGAAGGTATCCACATAACCACGCTTAATTATTTCATCCATCCAGTCGCGTTCCACACGCAAAAAGCCTGAATATTTTTCATTGGGTTTGGGGTGCGTTAGATCTATTTCATTATGGGCAATATTATAGTCACCGCTTATAATCAGATTTTTACCCTGATTTTTCAGTTTATCTGTGTATGCGAAAAAATCTTTATAGAAATTAAGCTTGTATTGCAGGCGGTCATCGCTCATCTGACCATTCGGGAAATATATATTAAATAAGATAAAATCCCCGAAGTCTGTTTCAAGGATACGGCCTTCTTCATCATATTCGGGATTTCCTATTCCTGTTTTAACCTTTTGTGGCACTAAACGCGTGAATGTGGCAACTCCGCTGTAACCTTTTTTTACAGTGGAATACGACCAATAAGAGTTATAATCATCAAAGCTCAACATTTTATCAGTTCTCTGATGTTCCTGAAGCTTAGTTTCCTGGATGGCAACTATATCAGGATTCATACGCCGAATGCTTTCGAAAAAATCCTTTTGTATTACAGCCCTTAAGCCGTTAACATTCCATGATACCAGTTTGATAAGTTTTTTCGGCATTATAATTATACCTTTAAATCAAAGTCCCATCTATTGTTTATTATGACATTGAAAACAGGATGTTGGCCCGGTTTTTTCTCCGGTTTTTTTCATTTCACGATGGCAGGCCAAACAATGGTTCATTACTTGTTTTTTTTGGAGCTTTCCATCTGTTATCATCTCAGCAATTACCCCAGTTTTTTTAGGAAAAAGGTTGTGACAGATCATACAATCCTTCAATGTTTTCTGGTGCTTCTCATGAGGAAAGGTAATATTCCCTTTCTCTCCTCCTGAAATCTCAACAAATTCTTTAATAACCTTCTCATCTGCGCAATAGGCTGTATTTAAACCAATAACCGTCAGCAAAAGCAAAAGGACTATAATACTATTTTTCATAAGATTTTTCCCTTTTTACAGGTTAACCGTTGTTTCAATTTGTTTCATTGTGACTACAGACAAAACATTTTTCCCTTTTCCTAAGACAAGATCGATTAATTTCTGTGGAGCGCTTCTGTATAACAATCTTACCGAAATATTTAGTTGTTTGAAATTATTATTTTGAAATACAATATGTTCTGTAACAGACTCTTTGGGTGGAATTCGCTTGTCCTTTAAAATTTCACGGGCTTTTGAAATATTTAAAACCGGGTGACCTTTTCCGTCCCCAAAAACAGTGTTATAAATGATTGTTCCTTGAGTGATATAGCCGTCTTTATCAAGTTTCCCGCTTGAAAAAACGATGTTTTTCTTTTCATCTTTGATAACAATTTCAAGCCACATCTGACGTACATCTGTAAGGCCGGTTGGAAGATAGTGACCGGCTCCCGAATTTGTTACAATTATACCAAGCTTTCCTTCTTTTATCTTAAGAGTATCTAAAGCAAGATCGGCACTATGAGTCAACCTCTCTATTGCCATATCCCGTTTTTCATCGGTTTTAAAGTTCGCTGGAATATCCGTGTTTGCGCCCGTAAAATAATGTGTGAATATGTGATCCCTTATCGGTCCGTCATCAGCTGCTCTACCCTTGTTTAAAGGTCTTGGTGTCGATGCAGTAGCAGGAATACCCGGGCGTTGATGCATATGGCAACCCTGACAGGTGATTTTCTGTTTTTCGTCTGTGGTATTATTGTAAGGTCCGTTTTTCCATTCATCGTAAGTAGTTTCAAGTTTTGTGCCAAATGAAACGTGAGATACGTTATGACAGGTACCGCAAATTTTTGCATCGGTATGAAATTCGGAAAAAGCGCTTTGATGATAATCGGAATTTGAATCTTTAAAAGGGCCTCTTTTTATACCCGGATCATCTTCTCCATGTCCCGGGCTTACGATTAGGCCGTTGTTGAACATTTTATCGGCACCCGTTGCCGAATGGCAGTAATCACACTGGATTCCTTTTGTCGCGATTTCAGCCACTTTATTTCTGTCATCAGATGTTTTTTCAGGATATCCGGTGATATTGCCAACGGGTGTATGACATTTAACACAAGATTCGCTTTCGGCAATCTCATCGCTGTCAGTTAATCCTGAAAGCATATACCGGGAAACTCCCACATATAACGGGTCGTTATGTGAAAGATGATGCATGGAATTTTGCCACTGGTCATAGATAGTGCTGTGGCAGTCACCGCATGTTTCCGCCGAAACAAAGCGGTCTATAGTAAGTTTTTCTGTTAGTTGTTCGGCATGGGAAAAAACGGCGCTTAACAAAAATGCTGTAAACATAATTACAGTTACAATAATCTTTTTGCTTCCCGAAAATGGAGATGGTTTTGGTTTCATCATCGCTTCAGTATCTCCTTCCTTATGAAAACATAAACGGATAATGTATAAGTTCAATCTAAAATTTAAGACAAAATCGCTTGAACTGCAACAGTGATCACATTTCCCACAACTTATATTTGAACTGATAGTGCTTGATTTTAACACAATCTTAATATAATTATATCAAAACTTACTGCAATCTAAAAAGAATATAGAAATGTGAATAGATGAAAAGCTCCGATACGAAACAAATAATCCTGGATAAAGCTGTAGATCTTTTTTATGAATTTGGTTTTGTAAGAGCTTCCGTCAGAGATATTGTTCGGACTGTCGGGGTAACAAATTCTACAATATATGTCCATTTTAAAAATAAAGACCAAATACTTTACACTATAATACAGGATATTGGGTCCATCGTTCTGGAAGAACTTCGCAAAGCGATAGAAAAGCATGATGATCCGGTTGAATGTCTGAAAGAAATGATTTTCCGACAAACTTGTCTTATCAAAGAAAAACGTAAAGAACTGAAAATTTACATTGAGGAACAATATCAGCTACCTAAAGCTTTGAGTTCACAGGCTGTAAAACAGCAACGCCAAATACACGATTTATATTATAATAAATTTTGTGAGCTTGAGCAAAGAGGTATTCTTAAGCAGGGAATAGACAAAACTGTAATGGCTTTTTCGGTTTTTGCAATGATGAATTGGATATATCGCTGGTATAATGATAACGGAAGGCTTTCAATTGAAGAAATTGCCAACCAGAGCATAGCGGTTTTTTTCGGCGGCATTCTGGTTGAAAATAGCAATGAAAAATAATAACATTAGATATTTTGCCTGGAAATTTTTACAGCTTCCCTGAAATCAAGAGTCTTGCTATATATGGCTTTGCCTGTAATAACCCCTACAACTCCATATTTTTCAATTGATAAAAGATTTTTTATATCTTCTATCGTTGAAACACCTCCGGATGCAACAACCGGGATAGATACGGATTCGGCAAGTTGCCTTGTCTGCTCAAGATTGGGCCCTGTTTGCATTCCATCTCTGTAAATATCGGTAAAATTAATCGCTGCAACCCCACAATCTTCATAAGTTTTTGCAAGATCGATAGCTTTCATTTTAGTTGTTTCGGTCCATCCTTCTATTGCTACAAGGCCGTTTTTCGCATCTATTCCTACTACTATTCTCGATGGATATAGCTTGCAAATATCTTTAACAAATTTTGGATTTCTGTGAGCTTCAGTTCCAATTACTATTCTTTTAACACCGATATCAAAAAACATTTTGGCCGTTTCTTCATTTCTTATTCCGCCACCAACCTGTATGTCAACTTTAACACACGATAGTATTTTCTTTATGGCCAAAAGATTAACGGGGCTTTTTTCAAATGCCCCATCAAGATCAACAACATGAATTAATTCAGCTCCCTGATCCTCCCATTTTTGGGCCATCGCAGACGGATCATCTGAAAATACCGTTTCAAGATTCTTTTGCCCCTGCAAAAGCCTGACACATTTTCCGTTTTTTATATCTACTGCTGGTATAATAATCATTTTGTGAAAAAGATATGAAGCATGTCATCAAGACCTGATGTCGCCAGATCTTCTGCAACAACCCATTTCCCTCCTCTTTTTATAAAAGTTCCTATCTCAAACAAATTTTCGCTAAGTGGACGCTGGGTTTCATCTAAATGTCCGGACCATATAATGCGACGTTCCGAAACACTTATAAGATGTAAATCGAAAGCAACCGAAGCTGGAGATTCTACACCATAACTAGTTCCTATGCGCTGTTTGAAACGGTAAATATGCCCTAAAAACACAGCATCTGCGCCAACCGATTGCCCGATTTCGGCGATTTTGTTAATCTCGGCTTTCGAGTCTTTAAAGCAAGCTTTGAAGTCATCTGAAAGAAATTCAGCTTTATCGGGTCGAATAATTTTAAAATCGGTGTTTTTTTCCAGCAGGGAAAAAAGATTATCCGTAAGCACAATTCCAGCGTTTTCAGTAACATCCCCTGTAAGAAATATATTTCCGCATAGCGGGCAACTTACATTATTTTCTTTACCACAAAATTCAGTAAAGTTTTTAAAATGGAGAACCAGTATTTTTTCTGATTTCCCCTTGGGAAAAAAAGCTTCCGGTTTAACTGCGCCTGAATTACAGGCCGGAAGCATTAATGATATAATAAGCAATAAACAACTCATTATTCTAAGATTTGCCAACCTTTTTATATTATACTCTGTTAGTAAACAGAATATTGATTTTTTTATAATCATAAAACTCCTTTTGTGGAGCAAATTCCGGTTATTCTATCATCAAATGATGTTGCCTGATCAAGAGCTCTTCCGGCAGCTTTGAAAACAGATTCGATAATATGGTGCTCATCCTGACCGTAAAATACATTGATATGAAGATTCATGCCGGCTCTGGTTGAAAAAGCCCTGAAAAACTCTCTTGCAAGAGCCACACTAAAATTTGCTCCTGAAAACGGAATCGGAGGCACATTGTAAACCATATAAGGACGGTTTGAAAGATCAACCGTAACCGAAGTTAACGCATCGTCCATTGGAACCGTATTATGCCCATAACGCCTGATGCCTTTTCTGTCGCCAAGTGCTTTATTTAAAGTATCTCCAAGCACAAGCCCCACATCTTCAACAGTATGATGAAAATCAATCTCTATATCACCCTTTGCTTTTATCAAGAGATCAAAAAATCCATGTGCTGAAAAGAGAGAAAGCATATGATCGAAAAAGGGTATGCCGGTATCAATTTCATGATTTCCGGTTCCATCCAGACAGAGATTAATGCTTATAGCAGTTTCTTTTGTTTTGCGATCTACCTTGGCTGTGCGATCCATAAAATACCTTTAATGTATTTTTATTATTAGAGCCGCTTTCAAAACGTTTCAGCTTGGTCAAGGCGGACGAAAATTTTAACCGCAGGAATACTTTTAGTATTTTGAGGATTTAAATTTTCTCCCAACGCTGAGAGTGGCCTAAATGGGACGTTTTGAAAATGGTTCATATGTATAGACTTACTATTAAAAGGCCTGAGTGGTGGAGATGAGGGGGGTTGAACCCCTGGCCTCGGCGTTGCGAACGCCGCGCTCTCCCAACTGAGCTACATCCCCACATTGTTTATATTTTAATATCAAATAATAAAATATCGGTCAATTTAAAAATTGATTTATGTTTAAACTGTAAAATGCTAAAGAAGGCAAAAGCAGTTAAATCAAAACGGAGGATTATTAAATGAGTTACGAGGTTATTCTAAATGATGCTTTCAAACGTTTTACCCTTGATCAGGACAAGATCAAAAACCCGGAAGAAACAATCAACAGTTTTAAATCAAAGCTTAAAGAACTTGATCTTGATATCCTTGAAAGCACTTTAAGAATAGATAACGGCAGACTTGGAGTCCCGGTTTATTTCAGCATATGTGGTAAAGACGCATTAACTGTTACAGGAACAAAAAAACAGATGGGAAAAGGTGCCACTCCTGCACAGGCCGAGGCAAGTGCTGTAATGGAACTAGCAGAAAGATTCAGCTTTTTTTCTTTTTGCAATAATTCTGATAATTTCTTCTATGAAAAACCTTCAAACATAAAAGGTCCTGCAATACCCTTTGAAATGATTGCAAAATCGGTCCATGATTCCTCCGAAGATCTCGATATAACACGCAAAATATATGAAAATCTGACACTGAAATGGACATGGGCATATAACCTGACAAGAAAAGAAAAAGTGCTCATTCCGTTCAATTGGTTTTACATGATTAACGAATTCAACGGGCCATCGGCTGGAAACTGTGCGGAAGAAGCTCTTAGCCAGGGAATATGCGAAATCGTAGAAAGGCACGTTTCATCACTAATAAGCACAAACAACTTAAAAGTTCCTATAATCAACCCAGATTCTGCTACAGATCCAATGGTTGTAGAAATGATAGGAAAATACCGTGCTGCGGGAATTAAATTATACATTTCGGACTTCTCCTTAGGACTCGGAATTCCAACTGTCGGAGTGCTTGCTTACGATCCGTCAACTTTTCCTGAAAAAAGCGAAATAGTATGGACGGCCGGAACCACCCCGGATCCTCAAAAGGCTTTAAGCAGAGCCCTTACAGAAGTAGCCCAGCTTGCGGGAGATTTCAACACCTCGTCAAATTATGTTGCAAGTGGCCTTCCAAAATTTAAAACAATTGATAAGGCCCGATTTATTATTGAATCCGAAACAATTAAGGATATTCAAAACCTGCCGGACATTTCCAGTAATAATATAAAGGTTGAGGTCGAAAACCTTATTTCATCGCTATCCGCAAACAATATGGAAGTAATAGTTATCAATACCATGCATCACAAGCTAAAGATACCTGCATTTTACACTATAGTACCAGGAGCTTATTTCAGGGAAAGGGCTTCCGGTGCAAGCACCGGCTTGTTCTGTGCCAAAATTATTATAGAAAATTATGAATCCGAAAAGGCTCTTCACGAATTAAAGCATATGGATCAGATACTACCGGGAAAATACTTCATCAAATTTTATATTGGCCAAGCATATCTTTTATTAAACGATCCTGTTTCAGCTGTACCTTATTTCAAACAGGCCCTTGATTTAGACCCATCAAAGCAGGATGTTCCAAGCATATATTCTTACATAGGTATATGTTATAAAGAAATGGAAGAATACCGGCAGGCTATTTATGCACTGAAAGAAGGCGAAAAGCGCGATAATGAAAGGACCGATATTTTCAACCTGATGGGATTTTGTCACTTTATGCTTAAAGAATATGAAATGGCTATAGAAAGCTTCAAGAAAGTTATAAGCTTAGATCCTGCCTCTGCAATCGATTATGCCAATATAGCTTCAAATTACCGCGACATGGGAGAAAAAGAAAAAGCAATATATTACTACAAAACAGCTCTTGAACTTGATCCTTCAATAGAATTTGCAAGAACCAATTTAAGCAAGTTGCTTAAGGCATGAAAAGCTGTTTTGTCTCTTTTTGAAACAGCTTTTCATAATCTCTTGTCATGCGTGTTGAAGAAAAGTCAGTAACAGCACGCTCTCTGGAATTAGCACCAAGCTCATTAAGAGTTTTCTCAGGCAAAGAAATCAATTCCTTCATAGCTATCTCAAACCCCCCGGTATCTGAGGGTTCTACCATTTTCCCCATTTCTGCTTTTCCGAAAACCTCAGGAATTCCACCCACATTAGAAGTGATTACCGGCAAACCGGATGCCATGGCTTCCAATAAGGCAAGACATAAGCCTTCCCGGAACGAGGGAAGAACAAAAACATCAAGTGCATTAAGAAATTCCGGAATATCTGTTATGAAGCCAAGAAAAAATACCTTGTCTTTTATGCCGTATCTATCAACAAGATTTTTAAGATCTGCTTCGAGCAGACCTTCACCTGCTATAAGCAAAACACTGTTCTGTATTGTTTCAACATATTTTGCAAAGGCGGTAATCAGCGTTTTATGGTTTTTCACTTCAGACAGTCTTCCTATTGTGCCGAACCAATACTTGGCTGTAACCTTGGGCAAGATTAAGTTTCTTGATTCTGATTTAACCCTTGGAATAAGAAATTTTTCAAAAGGAAGTCCGTTTTGAATAACAGTAACCTTACTCGTATCCAGAAACCAGCTTGTTTTTAAAATATATTCTCCGACTGCATATGAAATGCATATAATCCCGGCCAACTTCCTGTTTATAAAAAATTCTTTCAGTTTTCTAAGATATGATTTAGATTCCCTGAGTCCGTGAATAGTGGTAAAAATGGCCGGTTTTGCCCTTGAAAGCAAAGATGCCGCAATACCGATTTCTGTTGCGCGACGGCGATGACAATTTATAACATGAATGTTTTCATCTTCAATTATTTGTCTTATTTTGGAAATTGCCGAATAATGATACCAACGTGCTTTTTTTTTATCGATATTCAAATAGATTGCTTTGCAGCCCTGTTTTTCAAGTCCGTTATTTCCATCATAAGTACCTGATAAATAGCAGACAATAGTCCTGAACTTGCTGTTATCAAGAGCAGCTTGTGCGTTATAAAGAGGATAATTTCCAGAATATTTGTTAATTAGATATAAAACATTTACCATAAATTAATGCCTGAAACCGAAAATTTATTCAACAATGATAATTCCTATTCCTATTTTCCGTCCCGAACCCTCAAGACCTATTATCTCTTTTGAGTTGTATTTATCCTTGATTTCCTGCCAGAATTTAAATACCTGAATATCAGGCACTTCAGAACGATAAAGTATATCATGAAAAGCAATCATTCCGCAGGGTCTTACCAAACGACCATAGTTTAAAAAATCGGATTTTACGCCTTCATATGTATGGTCACCGTCTATAAATATAAAATCAACAGGCTGCTTTTCAAATAAATCATTAACTTCTTCAATTGTTTGGGAATCATGAGAATCTTTTCTGAGAAGATGTATTTTTTGTTTTGTTTTGGCAAAAGATTTATAAAATGGCCCGCGGCATAAAGGATAGGCACCTCCAAAATCTCCTCCTGGTAAATCTATACTAACAATAACGGCATCAGTACTTGAAGCCTGTGTCCATAAGTACAAAGTTCCACCCCGAGCTGTACCTATTTCAAGTACTTTCGAAGGCGCAAGGATGCAAATTGTTTTATATAACTCTTCAATTTCAAGGGGGTTTTGGCGGGGTTCAATTTTTTTAAAATGGCCTTTGCCTTTATAGGCATAAGGAACTGCAAACCTGGCCTGCACAGAATAAAGTTTTTGCTCAAGACGCCGTATTTGATTTAAACCTTGCTTGCGGTGTATTCCTGCCAGAGCACCATAAATTATTTGTTTAATCATTAATCGCCCTTTTTATATTCTTAAATCAAAAAGACATTAACCATTAAATCTTTTATTATGAAGATAAATGGCATTTCCATACATCAAAAGCCCACTTGAGTTATATTTAGGTTTATATATATCATAAAGAACAAATCCAAATGTTCTAAGGCACAGGTCTATTTCACTAAAAAGAGCTCCTCCATCATAAAGAGAATTAAAGAGGATTTCTGTATAAACTGCAATAACTGAATTTTTTAATGCATTTTCCGCACCTTGTAACACCAGTAGTTCTGCGCCCTGAATGTCCATTTTTATAAGTTGGACAGCAGGGTTTCCATTTTGTTGCAGCCATTCATCTAAAGAGATAATTTCTACTTTTTTTGTATTTTTTAGCAATGACCCTTGAGAGTCTATTTCTTTTAAATAGGTTCCGGGTTTAAAAAGAGAGGCATTTCCTGGAGATTCGGTTATGCAGAAATCTGTGTATCCTTTGTGGTCTGACAATGCGATATAATTTGGTAAAAATCTGGAATCTTCACTGGCAAATTTATTTAAAGTTTGTTCATAAAGCGGGTTGGGTTCAAAAGCATGTAGGAACGCTTTTGGAAACATATTTAACAAGCGCTTTGAAATTCTTCCATTGCTTGCTCCGGCATCGATAATATTTGATACTTCATGGTTCTTCAAAAGATCTTCTAGAACCTCGTATGGTTTATAAAATGATGTCAGGTTTTTCTTTTTTGAAGATTTTTTTTGAAATATGATGTTTAATAAATTAGCCATGATGTCCTTATAAGATTAACAATAAGAATTAAAGTGTTTTATGTTTATAATATTTATTTTATATGCCTGAAATAACATTAAAATAATCTTGTGCAACTGTTGTGAAATTAAATTTCTTTTCTGCATGAATGCGTCCTGCAGCGCCCATAGTATTTATAAGGTTTTTATTTAAAATAAGTTTTTCAAGAGCTTCAATCCATTCCTTTTTGTTAGAAACACCGATGCTGTTTTCATCGTTAAGAATTTCCCGGGTTGCTCCAATTATGTTTCCAACAACCGGAATTCCGCAGGCTATATATTGAATTGCTTTAATCGGGGATTTTCCCCTGTAATATTCTTCATCGATCAGAGGTAAAAGTCCTATGTCAATGCTTTGAACAAATGCAGGCTCCAACCCGGGTTGGAACGGTTTATAATCAAAAGGGCAGTTTAGTTTTGGTTTTTGGCCTGAAAATACTGCAAGCTTAACAAATGGATATTTCTTTAAAAGTAATGACAAAACATCATCAAGTTGTTCAATAAGCTTGACGTTTACAGGAGAGCCTGTCCATCCTAGAACTATGTTATTTCCCGATTTTATTTCATTTGGTTTCCATTGTTCAAGATCAAGAGACATCGGTATTGTTTTTACCGACTTGGAATATTTTTCTGCATATTCAGATAGAAACATATTTGAAGTTGTAACCGCGTCGGATCGTTTCAACCATAAATGCATTCTTTTTTTAACTCTTAACCCGGTTATAAATGAGTGAGGCTTTCCGGGACGAGTGTATATGGCGTCATCGAAATCAAAAATCACACGTTTACTTTGTTCTATCAGCTTACGTGAAAGAGAATAATTAAAAAGATATCTCTGGTTTAACAAAATATCAAATTCGGAAACTTGCTTTATAAGAGATTTGTTCACACTATCCCTGTTAACCAGCTTTACATATAAACCTTTTGATTTAAAATAATCCAAATATTGGGCAAGGCGGTATTTTGTGCTTCCCTTTTCAAGATCTCGGCTGAAAATAGCAAGCATATTCATTAATGGAAATCCTGTGACAATTTAATAATTATAATGTTCCTTTGTTAAATCCCAACATAAACTGGCTGGCATCTTATGAAGATATATATTATTGACACACACAAAGTCTGCTTTAAGAATTCCAGCAATTGTTCTAATAAAATTAATACCGGCGAGAGATGCGCCCAATTCGATTTGAAAGTAGATTATACATGTATAAAAGTCAAGTTTGAAAACCTTTATAAAACGGATCTTCCCCCATTAAAGAAACGAACTATGGCATATAACGATTTATATTTATTATCGTTTTCTCTCTGATGTTAGCATTTTCTTAGTGTACACATTTGCCGTCCGTGATGGAAGAACGGATGGCAGACTTAC
>JAHIFE010000070.1 GCA_018901125.1 Pseudomonadota bacterium
CGTAATGTCAAAGAGCTTATCATTATGTCAAGTCAGCTATTATCTGATGAAATTGACAGAAATAATATATTATATATTCTTGAAGTTATTGAAAATGTACTTTGTAATCAACTCGATTACTCAACTGCGAAACTTTAGTAACTTATTAAGAAAGTGGAGGTAAGTTCAACTTGAATGAACCCATTTTTCTTGAAAACCATAGTCTGTTGAAAGACAGAGAAAAACTGCCGATCTACTTTTTTTTAATATTTATTGCAGCCGCGCTCGTTCTGATATTTGAGCTTGGCATGATGCCTCTTTGGGGTTCGGAGGGTCGTTGGGCTTTGATCTGTAGGCACATGTTCAGATCCGGAGAGATTTTCCAACCACTTATTGGAGATTCTTTATACTGGGATAAACCTCTGCTTTCATACTGGCTGGCATTACCTTTTGCATACGTAAACGGGGGGGTGACGGAGGCGATGATAAGAATCCCATCAGTGATTTCCGCACTCTTATTGCTTTACTTCACGTTTGATCTTGCCCGCACATGGTTTGGAATCCGAACCGCCCTTTTGTCAGCCGCTGTTCTGATGACATCTTACGGATTTATATTCTGGGCACGTAACGCACAGGTTGAAATGCTGAACGCTTTTTTTATTCTTTTTTCAATATGGTATTTTTTAAAACATAAATCGGATGCCAACCCCTCGTGGGTTTATATCTTCGGGGTAATAATGGCCATAGGAGCAAATATGAAGGGACTTCCCGCATATGGAGTCCCGGTATTTTCCATAATTATTCTGCTTATTGTGAAAAAGGAATGGCCATCTGCTCTGACTTTGCGCAATTGTATTGCAACAGTATCACTATCACTGGCCATCTATTTAGCATTTCCGTTAGCCGCCTCTTATTTCACGAAATCATGGAACCCGCTGCAACTGGTCTGGCATGAAAATGTCTTGAGATTTTTTGAACCTTTTGACCATAAAGGGCCTGTATGGACTTATTTTATTAGAATCTTTGATCTGGCGGCTCCCTGGTCGTTACTCTTGCCAGTCGCCCTCATTCATTTGCTTTCAAAATACAAGAAACAACCGGCTTCCGTAAAGGAGATGTTAGCTTTGTTTGGAGGTGTCTTTATTTTTTTCACTCTATCCGGTTCCAGAAGATCATACTATCTGCTGCCCATTATACCTTTTGCCTCTATTATGGCAGCACATTTATTGATCAGCTTTTCCGAGTCTTCACTTTCTCGTTTTATTGACCGTTTCGTTAAGTGTTTCGGCTTCCTGCTGGGTTTTGTCCTGATTGCCCCGCTTATCGCACTTGTTTTTTATCCCAGGGTAATTCCAATATCCGGCGTAAAAGTATGGGCTATTGTAACACTGTTAGCCTTGGTCTCCCCGTTTTTTATATATTTTACCAAAAAAAGACACGTCGGGAAAATGGCAGGCGCAATGGTAGTAACAGCTTTGATTTATACCTTTGGCATAATCCCTGTTTTTGGTCAGCTACCAAATTTAAGAACACAGATTGCAGAAGTAAAATCTTTTGGAAGAGCTTGTGCGTTTTATCCCGATAAAATAGACCCGGTTTTGTACTATATGGATCAGCCCTGCCAGAAGTTTCCTGATGAAACCGCAGCTTATAATTGGTCTATTCAGGAAAAAGGTGTGGTGATTGCAAAAGACAAAGTACCAAAGGAAAGATGGCACACTGTTGTTAAATCACGTGAGTGGAATGCAGTAACGGCAATTGCCCCGGGACAACAGACAAACTAAGAAAACAGAAACAGGTTCTCTTGGTAACAGGCAGTTTTCATATTTAACACTAATACGGAAAAATAAATTCAGATTTGTTGATAATAATAATACTTGGTTATAAAAACAATAAACGCAAACATATTTAGGGAAAGGAATCCGGCATGAAGGTAGTTGTTCTGGCTTACCACAATATAGGTTGTGCGGGCATAGAAGCGCTTTTAAGAAACGGCTTCGACATTAAAGCGGTGTTTACCCATGAAGATGATCCTGGAGAAAATCTATGGTTCAAATCTGTTGCCGAGCTTGCAGCAGCAAACGATATCCCGATATATGCGCCGGATAATATCAATCATTTGTTATGGGTGGAACGTATAAGGGAAATGAAGCCGGATATGCTTTTTTCATTTTATTACCGGGATATTGTGAGCAAAAAGGTCTTAGATCTTATGCCTTACGGCGCTCTAAATCTCCATGGATCGCTTCTTCCCCGTTACCGTGGGCGCTGTCCGGTGAACTGGGTTCTTGTAAACGGAGAAAAGGAAACCGGCGTAACACTCCATTATATGACACCACAACCGGATAATGGTGACATAGTCGGACAAAAACGGGTTAGTATTGACGATGATGATATAGCCATAAGCCTGCACAAAAAACTTGAAATTGCAACAGCCGGCTTGCTTGACGAACTTTTGCCTGCAATCCTTGAAAAACGTGCTGAACGCATTCCTCAGGATAATTCTCTGGCAAGCTATTTTAGCGGACGCAAACCTGAAGACGGCGAAATTAAATGGGGGGGAAATGCTGCCGATGTTCGCAACCTTGTACGTGCAGTAACCAGGCCGTATCCCGGCGCCTTTTCTTACATAGGTAACCGCAAAACCTTTTTCTGGCAGGTTGGTTTGGCACAAACAACCGAAGATGCAGCCCCGGGCACGGTGCTTTCCACAAATCCTCTTAAGATTGCCTGTGGTAATGGTGCAGTAGAAGTGATGTTTGGGCAATCTGAAGACGGTGTATATATGAGCGGCCGCCAGCTTACCTGTGAACTGAATCTGGCAAAGGGAATGAAGTTTAACGGCAGGGTGGAAATAATTTTAGAGCAGCAGCGTAAAAAAAATGTCCTCATTTTAGGAGTAAACGGTTTTATCGGTAACCATCTCAGCGAACGGCTTTTAGACAGCGGACGCTATGAAGTATACGGCATGGACCTTTCAACTAATGCCATAAACCGTTTGCTTGAAAGGCCCGGTTTTCACTTTAAGGAAGGTGACATAGGAATCTTGCGGGAATGGATCGAATATCATGTACGCAAATGCGACATTATACTGCCGCTTGTTGCTATTGCTACACCCATTGAATACGTACGAAATCCCTTGCGGGTATTTGAACTCGACTTTGAGGAAAACCTGCGCATTGTCCGTCACTGTGTCAAATACAAAAAGAAGCTGATCTTTCCTTCAACTTCTGAAGTTTATGGCATGTGCACAGACCCCGAGTTTGACGAACAGAGTTCAAATTTTGTCCTTGGTCCCATCCATAAACAACGCTGGATATATTCATGCAGCAAACAAATGCTCGATCGGGTAATCTGGGCCTATGGCGCAACCAATGGCTTGAAGTTTACTCTGATCCGCCCCTTTAACTGGCTTGGACCGAGGCTGGACTCTCTTGCCTCCGCTAGAATCGGCAGCTCACGGGTAATAACCCAGTTTATTCTTAATCTGGTGGAAGGTATGCCCATTCGTCTTGTGGACGGCGGAAGCCAGAAACGGTGCTTTACTGATGTTAAAGACGGCATCGATTGTCTGTTTAAAATTATTGAAGACAAGGGTAATTGTACTAACGGCCAGATTTTTAATATCGGAAATCCTGATAATGAAAAGAGCATGGCAGAACTTGCCGACATTCTTGTAGATAAATTTTCCGCTCACCCTCTCAGGAAACATTTCCCGCCTTTGGCAGGTATTCGCAGAATTGAGGCCCGCACATTTTACGGAGACGGATATCAGGATGTTGAACACAGGCGTCCCTCCATACGTCAGGCCAAAACTCTGCTTGGATGGGAGCCTGTCGTGACTTTTGCTCAGTCTGTTGAAGAAACACTTGATTTTTTTCTAAGAGATATGGTTGGAGAAATGGGGCAAATTGAATAATTTTAGAAACTGGCTCATTGGTTAATGATAAAATTACAACATGACTAATATTTCTGACAATCCCGGGAAAGACTACTCCGGGAAAAACTACTCATGGATAAGGCTGGCCGGTGTTCTGTTTATTCTTTTTATTGCCTATACCTGGGCACAGCCTTTCCGGGATATATATGGCCTTGAAACCCGTAATGCACTCATGGCCCGGGAAATGCTGGAAAACGGAACAAGTCTGATTCCAAAACTGCTTGGACGCCCTTATCCCGATTATCCACCTCTTTACTTCTGGCTTGAAACTCTGTTCTCCAAGCCTCTGGGTCATATTACTACCTTAAGCGCAGTACTTCCCAGCGCTCTTTCTGCTATAGGGATTTTGGCACTGACATATTTCTTTGGGCGTAGTATCAATATTCGTACTGGCTGGCTTTCAGTATTAATACTTGCCACTATACCGAATTTCTGGCTTGAGGCTGGCAGCGTTACCATAGATATGCTTCTGGCTTTTAATATAACTGCAACCATTCTTTGCCTTCATTTCAGAGATAATAACCAAAGTTCGGCAAAACGAATTGCGTATACTGTTGGTGCAACTATTTTTCTGCTATTTGCATTTTTAACCAAAGGGCCTATAGGAATTGTTCTACCGGCAATATCATGGGGTGGATATCTTCTCTGGGAAAGACGCTGGAAGAATTTATTTTCCTTTGCCTTGTTCATTATTTCTATCGGGCTGCTATATATGGCAATTGAATTGATAATCGTTTACCATGCCGGAGGCAGGCAGCTGGTATATGATGTTATAAAAATGCAGATTACCGGCAGAATAACAGATAAAGCCAACAAATCGTTTATTTATTACCCGATATGTTTGATAGAAATCGGAAGCATCTGGTGGCTTGTTATTATTTCCGGATTAGCCCGTTCTTATGCTGGAAAATCAGAGAAAAGCATGTTTTACCAATTTGCCAAAACAGTAACAACATATCCTGCAACCCGCCTGGCAATTATGTGGTTTTTGGGAATATTTGCTGTTTTCACACTCGCCGGTTCAAAACATTCCCGATATCTTTTGCCTCTCTATCCGGCAGCAGCCATTATTTTTGCTTGTTTAATAGAAACTCTTTTTGAAAATAGGCCCATTCTTTATGAAAATATCTTGCGAAATATTATAAACGTTTTAATCGGAACAATCTTGCTGGCCGGTTTGATATTTCCTTTTTTATGCAAACAATTTATTTTTATTCCTCTTTCATTCTTTTTTATATGGTTTGCAGTAAACATAGCTTTCTGGCTAATTGTCAGGACACGAATAGAAGAAAAATATAAGCTTGTCGGCTCAATTTTGCTTCTTCTTATAGTGGTACTTTCCGGATCAAATCTTATGGTCATCCCAGCTTATTCCGGCATGGCATCCGGACGGGCCTTTATAACAGCTGCGGAATCAAAGGTTGGTTCTGAAGTTCCGGTAGATTTTTACGGTATAAGTTCCGATGGCGACGGCATTAAATTTGCTCTTTACAGCAAACGCAAATCAACTGAGATTCGTTTTATAAATACTATCGAAGAATTAAATCCGATAACAAAACCTTGCCTTCTGATTTCACACCTTGATGATAAAACAGGATTTAAGAAATTTTTGTCCGAAAACAATTGCGACAGGATTATGGAAGGCAAAATCTACTCAAAGCAATTTGTTGCCTGCCTGCTCGGTTCGGGAGAATAGCTGACTTATGAAAAAAGAAATAACAAAATATATTTTAGCACTTATAGGCATATATATTTTATGCTATATATTGCCGCTTGGATACAGGGATCTTATCGTTCCGGACGAAACACGCTACGCCGAGATTGCCAGAGAGATGGTTGCAGGAGGCGACTGGATCGTTCCCCATTTAAACGGATTGCGCTATTTTGAAAAACCTGTTTTAGGCTACTGGGCACATGCTGCCTCTATTATGCTTTTTGGAGAAAACAATTTTGCCGTTCGTTTTCCTTCAGCTCTTGCTGTGGGACTTTCGGCATTGTTGATTTATTTGCTGGTATATAAAGTTTACCGTAAGGAAGATAACAAAAACCACTTTTCGGCTGCTCTTGCAGTACTTATCTTTCTTACCTCTTTTGAAGTAGTGGGTCTGGGAAACACGGCCGTTCTCGATGGCATATTTTCTTTCTTTTTAACCGCTTCGATCATCTTTTTTTTTATTGCATCCGAAGAAAACCTAAAAACGGGAAGAGAAAAACGTTATTTACTGTTATCCGGCATATCCTGCGGCCTTGCATTTCTTACTAAAGGATTTCTCGCCTTTGTCATTCCGGTTATGACACTTGCACCTTATCTGGTCTGGCAAAAGCGTTATAAAGATTTGCTGCGCATGAGCTGGCTTCCGCTTCTTTGCGCTGTGCTTGTATCTTTGCCGTGGAACATTGCGATTTACTTGCGAGAACCCGACTTCTGGCGATACTTTATCTGGAATGAGCATATCCGCCGCTTTATATCTGACAGCGCCCAACATAGCATATCATTCTGGTTCTTTTTGCTTATTTCACCGGTGGCAATACTGCCCTGGGCATTCTTAACCCCGGCAGCCTTCAGGGAAATCAGAATGCAGATCAATGCCCCTGATACAGGCGGCCGTCTGATGCGCTTGTCTCTTTGCTGGCTTGTGTTGCCGTTTTTGTTCTTTTCGGTTTCAAAAGGCAAGCTTATAACCTATATTCTTCCCTGCTTCCCTCCTTTTGCCGTTCTCTTGTCCCTCGGGCTTTCGCATATTCCTGAAAAGGTCAAAGGCAGATCCTTTAAGCTTGGAGTTGTTTTTGCCGGCATTTTATTCTCGATTATACTTCTTGCGTTTATCTATCTTCAATTTTTCGGGTACCATGGTTTCTATCCTTACAACAAGTTTTGGAAAGTACTGATGGTTGCAAACAGTTTACTTTTATTTATTCTGTTTTGCGGCCTTTCTTTAAAAAGCCAATCTGTCAAATCCGGCATTTTGCTGTTCGGGATAGCACCACTACTATTGTATTTTTCCGCTCATTTTATTGTGCCTGACTTGACCATAGAGAAAAAGGCGCCAGGCACTCTTCTTGAACGAAATAAGCAGGATATAGGGCAAAAAGCTGTGATTTTATCCGATTCGACTACTGTCGGAGCGGTTTGCTGGTATCTTAAGCGAAGCGATGTTTATTTAATTAATAGCGCCGGAGAACTTGATTATGGAATAGGCTATGCGGATTCTGCGAAAAGATTGCTTGATATTGAATCAACAGACCGTCTGATAAACAGAAATCGGGGTGATACAGTGCTGGTATCCAAAATGAGAAATATCCGCAAATGGAAAGGCCAGCTTCCCGAACCTTTATATCAGGATGACAACGGAATTAACGGGTATGTGTTATGGCGGTACTGAATATAAACAAATCTCTCGCATATTTTGTTGTCATATCAGTTACTGCAATGACAATCTCATGTATTTATGTTAAAATCTGATATGTTTTTAAGGATTTCCGATTTTGCTCAGGTTTAAGAAAAGCAATGATTTCATCTATATTAATATAATGCATCAAGAGCAAATCCAATAAGAAATATGGAGCGTAAAAAAGTTTAACGAGGCGCACCGTTATGAAAATTCTGATTATAGATGATGATTGTTCACTGCTAAAACAATTACAGCAAATTTTAGAAAGCCAGCGTTATGCTGTTGAAACGGCAACAGATGGCGAAGAAGCATTTGACAAGTTGTTCGAAGCCACTTTCGATTTGATTCTTTTGGATATTATGATGCCCAAAATCGATGGCCTTACTGTTTTGCAAGAGATTCGCAAAGCCGGGATCAAAACTCCGGTTCTGATGCTCACGGCTAAAGGAGATGTGGAAGATAAGATCAAAGGGCTCGATCTTGGAGCAGACGACTATCTGCCAAAACCATTTTCTTTAGATGAACTGATGGCGCGTGTCCGAGCACTGTTCAGGCGATCCGGTGGCCAGATTGAATCGGTGTTGCAGGTTTATGACCTCAAGCTTGATACCGTGAGTCGCGATGTAACTAAGGATGGAAAACCGGTTGAATTAACTCCAAGAGAATTTTCCATTCTCGAATTTCTTCTTTACAATAAAAACAGGGTAGTATCCCGCTTCAGCCTGGCCGAACATGTCTGGGGTGATGCTTTTGATCCTTTCAGCATGTCTAATTTCATGGATGTTCATATAAAAAATCTGCGGCATAAGGTTGAGGACTTTGGTCACAGCAAGATTATTCAAACCATCCGTGGCGTCGGATATATCATAAAGGATTCGCAGCAATGACTGTTAAGAAAAGGATAATACTGTTAGTTGCCTGCGCCGGTTTTATCACAAGTTTGTTGTTTTCCATCATAGTATTCTGTGAACTGATAGAACAGCCCTTCGTTCTTTTGGATAAGGAATTGAAAGAAGAGGCATACAGGACTGTCAAGATTATAACTAAGGGGCAAAGGGAATCGGCATTGCCTGCTTACAATTCGCCCGGCTACGAAGATTATCCCTATTGGCTCAAAATCTATGAGAGGGATTCCAATAAATTACTGTATGAGTCAAACCTTGCAAAGATAGTAAAGCTTCCTTTGCTTAAACCTCGCTCTAAATCTATAGTAAGCGTAATAATCCCGCCTAAACTAGTTTTTCCGGGACAACACAAAAACACTGAAATCACCTTCAGGATAAGATCTATAGATCTAACATATACAGGCAGAGATTATACAGTTCAGATTGCTCGTACCATGTTGAAACTTAAAGATGAAATTTGGGAACTGGTTTTCGGTCTTATCGCAGGGCTTATCTTTTCCAGTATGGCTTTAATCGTAATCAGCTATTTTATTGCCGGCAAAATACTAAAACCTATCGCTTCCATGAGAGATTTAACTCATAATATAAGTGATAAAAATCTCGATCAGAGAATACCTGTAGGAGCCGAAAACGATGAATTCAATGAACTTGCAGGCACCATTAACCGGATGCTTGACAGGCTGGAATATTCTTTTGTAAAACAAAAAAACTTGCTGTTCGATACGTCTCACGAAATGAAAACCCCGCTTTCCACTATGCGGCTTGCAATAGATGATATTTGCTCAGCAGATATAGAAAACCTGCCCCCATTTTTGAGGGAGAACCTTTTAAGATTAAAAAATCAGGTATTAAGAATGGAACGGCTGGTAAAAGATCTGTTGAATCTTTCATCTCTGGAGGTGTTGGATAGTATAAAGCAGGAACCATTAGATTTAACAGATCTATTATCATCTCTTGCAGAAGATTATCGCTTTCTGGCCGATGCGCAAAACATTCGAATGGATCTAAATCTCCAGGACAAACTTATTATTAATGGAGACGCTGATAAGCTGAACCGCACTTTTTCGAATATCTTTGATAATGCTATTAAATACAATATCAAGGGCGGACAAATCAGTGTGGAAAGCACCCGATCTTCAGATGGTATCAAGACAACAGTAACCAACACCGGCTCCGGACTTGCCGAAAATGAAACAAACAAAATTTTCGAACAGTTTTACCGTATAGAAAAGTCCAGATCTATTCAGCACGGAGGTTCAGGTCTTGGACTGGCCATAGCTAAACGTATCATAGAGCTACATGGAGGAAGTATAAAAATGGAGAGTGTGCAGGGAAAGTGGGCGCGCGTAATTGTTTATCTGCCATATGCATATAATTAAGAGCTAATTTTCTTGGCATCGCTTGCCATATGAATTCCTGAAGTGCAAACTAATAAGGTTTTACAAACCCCGAATAAGCGAAAGGATAATTATATGAATTTAACCGTTGCAGGAACCGGATATGTCGGCCTTGTTACAGGAACAGGTTTTGCAAATCTAGGTAACAAAGTAATCTGTTTTGATATAGATGAAGAAAAAATAGAAACTCTTTCAAAAGGAGAGCTTACTATCTATGAGCCTGGGCTTGAAGAGATTTTCAAACGAAATATTAAAACCGGTCGGCTTATCTTTACATCCGATCCTCAAAAAGCTATCAGGGAATCCAAAATCATTTTAATTTGTGTTGGCACTCCTTGCAACCATATACAGGAAGCCGATTTAACTTCAGTAGAAAATATTGCAAAGCAAATCGGTAAACTCATGAACGGCTATAAGGTTGTCGTTAATAAAAGTACGGTGCCTGTCGGAACCGCAGAGCTTGTCAAAAATATTATAAAAGCAAACCAGAAAAAAAAGATAGAGTTTGATGTGGTTTCAAATCCCGAATTTTTAAGAGAAGGTGCCGCTGTAAAAGACTTTGAAAATCCTGACAGAATCATTATCGGAACAGACAGCAAAAAGGCTGAAAAAATAATGGTTTCGATTTATCGGTCTGTTGCAAGAACCGGAAGGCCAATTATGCTTACCGACATAAAGAGTGCTGAAATAATAAAATACGCAGGCAATGCAATGCTTGCAACAAGGATAAGTTTTATGAATCAGCTGTCATTTTTATGCGATAAAACAGGTGCAAATATCGGTGATGTTTCCAGAGGTCTTGGGCTTGACAGCAGAATTGGCCCTCGTTTTCTGCATGCAGGCATAGGCTATGGCGGAAGCTGCTTTCCCAAAGATGTGAAAGCTCTTATTTCTACTTTAAAAAAATATGATTGTGATTCTGATCTTTTTGAAGCGGTTGATAAAATAAATGAAAAGCAAAAAAGCGTTGCTGTAGAAAAGCTAAAATCAGTTCTGAAATTAAATGGAACTAAAATAGCTATTTGGGGGCTTTCATTCAAGCCCAAAACAGATGATATAAGAGACGCACCGTCACTTAGAATAATCGATGAGCTTCAAAGTCTGGGCGCAACAATTCATGCTTATGATCCTATTGCAATGGAAAACGCCGCGAAAGTTTTAAAAAAGGTCAGGTTTTTTGAAAACCCTTATGATACGGCTAATAACTGTGATGCTCTTATTGTTGCAACAGAGTGGGATGAATTCAGAAATATTGATATGAAAGATATAAAATCGCTTATGAAAAAACCTGTAATCGTAGATGGGAGAAATATATACGATCCGGAAGAGCTAAAAAAACTTGGTTTCACATATTTAGGAATAGGAAGATAGAGCATTTCCTGCAGAGCGATTAAAAACCACGAAGTATCTTTTTCTCTAATTTTCACCCAACGCAGAGTTTGGCCAAAATGGGACGTTTTGAAACTGGCTCGGGTAACCGCATTTGGAATTAATATGCCATTTAATAATTTTGTGAAACACCCAAACCGTCATGCCGGACCTGATCCGGTATCCAGAACCCAATGGAATTACTGGTTTCCGGCCTTCGCCGGAATGACGAATGTGGTTTTTCCGATTTTGAATGAACCAAACAATGCTTGATATATTCCGGAATGAAAACATCACAATAAAGCTATTGACTTTCCCCCGTATCATATATATTTTTTGAATAGATTAGGTAAAGTCAGTGTTTGCAAACTCAACGGATAGCGCCTTTTCAGATCAAAAGCGCCTCTTTGCCCTATTGTAAAATCGCAAGCAATATAACCGCTTATTTTACGCTCGGCTGTTGCGGAATATTTTATAAAGAAATCTATAAAAACATTCAACCTTGCTAAAACATGCATAAAGCTGCAATCTAAGAGACCGTTGAAATATATCACATTTTGGTCAAATTCAATGAATGTGTGGAGTTCAACCACAAAAATACATTGAGTATTTCGATAATAGCGGTTATAATCAGCGCTTATGCTTTGCTATGTACCACTTATTGCGAATTATTGCGAAATCAGAGCCTGACACAAACACTTCAGTAAAGCTTTGGCTCTGATTTATAATGGCAAACAAATGACTTTAAATTAACAATATTAATATAAGGAGAGGTGAGATATGTACACAGAAGTAGTGATGGATCACTTCAAAAAGCCTAGAAACGTAGGAGAAATGAAGGACCCGGATGGAATGGGAGAAATAGGCAATCCTGTCTGTGGCGATATGATGAATATATATATCAAGGTTAAAGATGAAATAATAGAAGATATAAGTTTTCAGACATTTGGCTGCGGAGCTGCTATTGCTGTTTCCAGTATGCTTACAGAAATGGCCAAAGGCAAAACCATAGCCGAAGCCAAAAAGATTACCAATAAATCAGTAGCTGAGGCACTTAAAGGCCTTCCAAAAAACAAGCTTCACTGCTCAAACCTTGGAGCAGATGCGCTCCAACTCGCCATAAAAGACTATGAAGACAGAAAAGCCGGAAAAGTTAGAGTTAGGCTGCCTATGGAAGATGCCCACACACATGCTGATGGTGATGCATGTAAATGCCCATATTGCAGTGGCGAAATTGATCCCAAACATGAATTCTGCGAAAATTGCGGACGGGAAATTAGCGATATTCATTAAAATATTAGAAGGAGTTTAATAGATGAAGGTAATAAATCTTGATTATATATCAGCTAATCCTCTCTTGCCGGAAGTTCAGGATGCCATGATTGGAGCAATAAAAAAGGACTACGGCAACCCTTCAAGCACTCACAGCTTCGGGGACGAAGCCAGAGATGCCATTGAAAAGGCTCGTGAAAACGTTGCGCAATTAATAAACAGCCCATCGCCTGAGGATATAATCTTTACTTCATCCGGAACTGAGTCAATTAATCATGCTATAAAAGGTGTGGCCTTTGCTCATGGGAAAAAAGGAAAACACATCGTAACATCAAATATAGAACATAATTCGGTCTTAAAATCTCTCCGCAGATTAACAAAATCAGGTTACACGATAACCTCTGTCGAGGTGGATAAACATGGTCTTGTGGACCCGGCAAATGTTGAAAAGGCTATAACCGATCAAACTATACTGATATCAATAATGCATGGCAATAATGAAATAGGTACGATTCAACCGGTAAAGGAAATAGCCCGTATCGCACAAGAAAAAAATATACTTTTTCATTCTGATTGCGTAGCCTCTGTCGGAGTTATACCGATTGACGTTCAGGATTTGGGAATAGATTTAATAAGTTTTGCCGCCAATCAATTTAACGGACCTTCCGGAGTCGGAGGTCTTTATATCCGAAAAGGAGTCGCTCTCTGGCCTCTGATTGACGGAGGCGGCCAGGAATTCGGAAGACGCGCCGGTACGGAGAATCTGATAGGCATAATAGGTATGGGGGTTGCGGCAGAGATAGCTTTTAACGAAATGCAATCCCGGTTAAGCTATACTAAAAAACTTAAGAACAGGCTTATAACCGGGTTGAAGGAAAATATCGAAGATGTCGTTATAAACGGACACCCTGAACTTTCTCTTCCCAATCTTATATCGCTATCTGTAAAATATATAGAAGGCGAAAGCATCGTCCTTATGCTTGATGAGGAAAAGGTAGTAGTCTCCACCCGATCGGCCTGTGCTTCAGGATCTCTGAGAGCCTCGCACGTTCTTCTTTCAATCGATTTAGACTATGCCGATGCACAGGGTACTCTTATAATAACTTTCGGTAAACAAACTACTGAAGATGAAATAGACCGCTTTATTGATGTGTTGAAAAAAGTTGTCACCACCTTAAGAGAAATGTCTCCTTTGTATAAGAAAGGTAAAATCTGAATATATTAAAATAATTTTCGATAAATTTATAACTAAAGTTTCGCAGTAAAATAATTGCATGAAATACGAAATAATTATTTGATATAATTAATAAATATCTTGAAAAGCAGCTCCAGTTTTAGTATATTTGATTTTGCCAATCAATTAAATTCACTAAAAAAAGGAGCTGCC
>JAHIFE010000071.1 GCA_018901125.1 Pseudomonadota bacterium
AAATCAACATTTGTTAATGTTGAGAAAGCGGCTTTTACGGTAAAAACATTGACGTCGGAATCGGATATGCCTACTTTACGCCCTTCTACTGCAACCTGGGATAGTCCCATAAGAGAATAAAGCAGCAGGTCCTGCAATGCCGCAACATCTGGCAGTTTTCCACAAACTCCCTGCACTGTGCAGCCTGTGCCTTTTGCGGTTTGCTCACATTGGTAGCAAAACATGGCAGTTCTCCTTATCTAAAGTTATTAACTATTTGTTAATAAAACAAAACATATGGGAACTTACAAAATTTATTTGTTTCTTGTTTTGGATCTACTGTCTAATTTCAATTTGGACTTGTGGTTACTATAACGCTTAAGAGTGATTCAAAAATATCCAAGCTTGTGCTTTGCTCAACTCCATGGCATTCTTTTTTCTCTTTTATACAAAATTATAATTTTAGTAAGAGTTGGTATGTTTTTGAACTCTATCAGAAACGTTTCCAAATGTCAATTAGTTAGTGTCCATCCATGGATCTAAGTATTTGGTATAAAAATAAAAAGCGCATTTTGTGGTAGCATTTTATCGTTAGGTGTAGTATAAAGTATTTTGCCAAACACCTAATAATACAGCAATAACGAGAAAGGGACTAGACACAAAATGCGCAAAAAGATACAAAAACAATTGCCGCTTATGGAACCTACATCCGGTTATACTCAAGAAATCGAGTTGGATATTATCAGCAGCATTATTGATAATACTCCTAACATTTGTGATTATGTTCTTCAAGACATTAATAAAGGAAAAGCGATAAAGAAAAATACCGGAGCAGAAGGAATGAGTGCGGATCAGGTACTCAGGTCTGCCATAGTTATGCGTCTTTTTGGCTATACTTATAAGGATCTGGCTTTTCATATTTATGATTCCCGGTCTTTGCGTAAATTCTGCCAAATTGGTTTTGCCGGTAAAGGGTTTAAAAAATCAGCTCTTAACACAAACATTAAAAGTCTTTCAGAACAAACCTGGGAATCAATTTCCCGTGATTTGATAAATCACGCAAAAGAAACAAAGATTGAAAACGGCCGAACGGTTCGCATCGATTGTACGGTAGTGGAGTCAAACATCCATCAGCCTCTGGATTCCGCCCAGTTATGGGACTGTATTCGGGTCTTGACCCGTTTGCTTGAAAAAGCGGGCGATATATCCAAAACCAGGATTACCTTTTCCGACCATCAGCGTGTTGCAAAAAGAAGAATGGTTGCTATCCGGTATGCAAAAAATAATAAGCAACGTGAACCTCTATATAAGGATTTGCTGAAGTATACCCGTAAAACTATTGGCTATGCCAAAAGAACCGAGGACGTATTAAGACAAAGTTCTTCAGATATTGCATCCTTTATGTTAGCTGATGAAATCAACCATTATGCCGATTTGTCAGAACAAGTATATGATCAAACCTATAGACGTGTGATCCAGGGTGAATCTGTCCCGGCACAACAAAAGGTCGTTTCTATTTTCGAAGAACATACCGATATTATCATCAAAGATAATCGGGACACTTATTATGGGCACAAGATCTGTCTGACCGGAGGGGCATCAAACCTTATTCTGGATTGCCGGGTTCTTGAAGGCAATCCAGCCGACACTGAGCTGGTTGAACAAATGCTTGATCGCCAGGAGCAGATCTATGGCCGTTATCCCTTGAAAGCAGCTTTAGATGGTGGTTTTGCTTCAAAAGAAAACTTATTAAAAGCCAAAGAGCGAAATATTAAGGACGTCTGTTTTGCAAAAAAGCGCGGCCTTGAAGAAACCGACATGTGCCGTAGCGAATATGTTTATAAAAAATTGCGGCGGTTTAGAGCCGGTATTGAATCCGGCATTTCATGGCTCAAACGCAGCTTCGGACTGACCCGTTGCACATGGAAAGGTTTTGAGTCATTTAAATGTTATGTATTGTCGTCAGTTGTGGCCGCAAATCTACTGACTATAGCCAGAAAGCATATAGCCGAAGCGGCCTGAATTTCATTCTTTTTATAAAAACCTAAAATTGAAGGATACGCTTGCCCAAAATCTGCTGTTTTTTGTAATTATGTACTTTTGGTTTGCAATCTTATAATTACTTCTCACACTTTATGAGAAGTAATATTGTCCCGGAAACTTTGATGCTTCAAAATCCACGGTTTCTGGATGGACACTA
>JAHIFE010000072.1 GCA_018901125.1 Pseudomonadota bacterium
ATACATGGAGTATTTCGAGGATTAAAATTTTCACCCAACGCAGAGATCGGCCAAAATGGGACGTTTTGAAACTGGCTCGATAGTATGATATTATGAAAGGACTTGAACTCAGTCGCAGGTATTATGATCAAATATACAGGCCCGCAATTGAAAAAAGTTTCGGGGATCGTACCGACAGGATGGCGTTCGGACTTGTGGGTGAAGGCTCGGAATGCTACGGCTTTGACGATGAAATATCGCAAGATCACGATTTCGGGCCACGTGTCATTATTTGGCTGACGACCGGCGATTTTGGGGACTTTGGCGCCGAGCTTCAAGCGGCGGTTTCGAAACTGCCCAAGCAATTTTTGGGATATGATGGTGTAAATACCAGCCAATACGGTGAAGGGCGAGAGGGTGTATTTACGATTCCTGAATTTTACGCAAGATTTATTGGAATGGATCATCCGCCGGATACAATTCGTGAATGGCGCCTTCTGCCGGAGGTAAATCTCTCAATTGCAACGAACGGGGAGGTTTTTAGTGATCCGCTGGGAGAGTTCACAAAGTTTCGAAGTGCGCTGCTTGCTGGTTATCCCGAGGATCAGAGGCTTAAAATGATGGCTGCGCGCTGTATGAAGATGGCTCAGTCCGGCCAGTATAATTATCCGCGCAGTATCAAAAGAAACGAATTTGTCGCTGCCCAAATGGCTGCCGCCGAGTTTACCGACGCAGCATCATCTTTGATATACTTAATAAACAATAAATATAAGCCTTTTTATAAATGGATGCATAGGGGACTTTTGGTAATGCCGGTGTTAGGAGAGGAAAGCTACAATTTACTTGCCGCTATAGCAACATCAAGCTCCTTTGAAGAAAATATCAGCGGTATTGAAACTCTTTGCGGCTTGGTTATAAATAAGCTGAGGGATATGGGGCTTACCGATTCATCATCGGATTTCCTTTTAGACCACGGACCCCAAATTCAGCAGAGAATAAAAGATGAGCAACTCAGGAATATAGTACCCTGGGGTGAATAGAAAGGAGTACTTTAATATGGAACGCAAGGAATTAACAAAAAGCATACTTGAGCTTGAATGGGAGATGTTCACAAACGTTTCAAATGCCGATGGGCGGGCCTCATGTCAGGATGACAGACCGACCTTTATGATCATGCGAAAGGCACAGGCCGATATATGGGATATGGATACACTATCCAGCTATTCAAATGATCTGAAAGCCGCAAAAGAAAATAAAATAAACCTGATGACGATAAAATACGCGCGCATGATGGAAATAACTTTCCCGGATGAATATGAGGCTATTAAAAACGAGCTTCCGCCTGTATCGCCCCGGTCTCGTGAACTTGTTGATGAGATCGTAAAATATCACTTAAATTGGTCCATAGAGGCGTCCGGCAAATATCCGAAGCTTTTTTCGCTTGGGCGTCCGGTAACTGCAGCAAACAGCAGGATTGGACACTTTTCCGCTTCAATCGACAACTATTTACAAAGTGAGCTGCTTACCTATTCAGAGGCAACGCTTGAGCTTTGTTTAAAAAATACCCTTGAGGCAGTAAGAAATGATGTAAACCTTTCTCTCGAAATATTAAAAAACACGGCTAAAAGCTATGGTTTCGAGACACTGGATGCAATCGAAGAAGCATTGTCTGAGAAGCGATAAGGTTTTTGGTGATTTTTTCTCACTCTTTAACTGAACAGATGCGCTTCACGCGCAATGCCGGTTCCTGCCGGTAATAGGCGCTGAGAACGTGGTAGAGGTCGGGGGAATGCTCCTTTAGGGAGATGGGACGATCGAAGAACTCCTCGGTGGCCACGGCAAAGAACTCGGCCTCGTTCTTCGCACCGTATGCGTCGAGGAAGGTTTTATGGCCTTTCTCGGCGAGGCTGCGCAGTCGAAGGAATTCGCGGGAACACACGGCCACCCATTCAGCTAACTGTTCGCGGTCGGAGAGAGGTGGAGTGCCGTCGGCAGCTCCGTCAAGCATATCGAGCTTGTGGGCGAACTCGTGATAAACAACGTTATGACCCTGCTCAGGGTGACGCGCTCCGTGTAGAACTGCATCCCATACGAGTATTACCGGACCCTGGGCGAAGGCCTGGCCCATAAGGGGGACGGGAACCTCCACCGGGCCGTTTACGCGCTCGAAGAAGCCGGGGCGGTGTTCGGGAGGAACAACGGTGGATGGGTAGACAAGAATTGAATCAACGTTGCGATAGTAGTTGTGGGGAAGTCCCAGCAGCAGCAGACACGCCTGTGCCGCAATAGTAACGCGAATCTCGTCGGTAAGGTCGAGGCCGCCACAGCCCTCCCAGTGCTTCTCCTCCAGGAAAACCTGCATCAATGCTCGCAGATCGGCACGTTCAATCTCATTGAGCACACAATAATGGAACACGTTTGCACGCACAAAGCCATCCCACTCAGCTGGAAACTGACGCTTTCGTATCTTTGCGCGGCGATGATCGCGAAACCAGTGGAACATGGACTACGCTCTCCTGTAGTGCAATATAGGATAAATGCCTATGAAATATATTTGAAGCTCAGATCATAAGAATACAATAATCGGAATATTATTATGATAAACACTATACAATGTTTTATAGAATCGTCTACAGTTATTTCGTCCGGGGCTTTTAATAAAGAGATTTGGGAGCTTGAATCTGATTACTCAAAAGTACGTCCGGTTTATTTTTGAAACGAGAAAAGCTCCGCTTTAATTTAGATGACCAGTTTCAAATAAAATTAATAACGACCGTTTTGCTCTATAGCTTACCGCACTATACTGCTATGCGTTCATTTACTACCGTCTTTTGTAGATGATAAACGATGTGGTCCATATATTGACTTGATAACCACCTCTACTATAGACCCTACTGGCGGCATACGATCCCAGTTGACCTTGTAGTAGTTTACAGTAGTTTTCAAAGGCAGCACATTGTCGGTAATTATGCCGCCGTTGCAGTCGGAAGGGCAGACAATGCAGCCTGAAGGAAAATTTAAGGCCTCGCCTGAGCCGTGATAAACAAAATGAGGCGTATAGGGCTTGATCACATCTTTTCCTTCCACAATAATTTTTTCCTGAATGAAATCTTCAAGAGCTGCTTCCACGATATCGCCGTTTTTCTCAAAGCGAATGGTTACAATAACAGGATCGCCGTCCAGATAATCCTCAATTGTAGTGGTGGGTTTAAGACCGGTGCGGGCGGCCACTTCCTCAAATGGAATAATCCTTCTTGATTGAACACCTATTGCCTGAATGGATTTGTTGATATCGGTGCGGGAAACATCCGTGGTAAATATAAAAAAACTCTCCATTTTGCCGCCTTTTGCCCCGAAAAAAGCCTGAAAGCGCCTGCCCCAGTCAACCACGGAAGGCTTGGTCACATCCTTGGTAACGATCGCAGAAATGCGCAATTCCTTGTTTGCGTTATCCACAATCATCATCCCACCTGAAGTTCCTTTAAAAATTTTCATCTCAGAGTTCTTCTTTGCTTCTGCAAAGGCACTTGTTCCGGCAAGCGTACTTACTCCTAAAACACTTGCAGCCAAGGTCTTTAAAAATATTGATCTTGTCATTTCACCTGGTTTTGTAATTTCCTTTGCCCCGACTTCCCCACCTAAGAGCACATCACCGGATGTGGTATTACAACAGGAACATCCGCAGTTTTGATTTTTTTTTGAATCCATTCTAAACCTCCCTGGGCTTTGGCAACCCTTTTTCTATTGAGCCTCTTTCAAAACGTTTCAGTTTGGTCAAGGTCAAGGCGGGCGAAAATTTTAACCACAGGAATACATTTAGTATTTCGAGGATTAAAATTTGAGCCCAACGCAGAGATCGGCCTAAATGGGACGTTTTGAAACTGGCTCTATTGTTAATCGGACCTTAATGGATATAAACCAAGGCCATTTTGATTAAAATTCCAGAAACCATAAAAATTATAAAATTTCTGAATTTGATTTTAAACAATGCCGCCAGGATTGACGGTAGTAAAATTGTTAAATATGGGATGCAATACAATGTGCATAGAACCACCTGCATCCACCAGGATTTTGAAAAAGACGCCTTGTCTTTAAATAAAGGAATGCCTCCCAGGAAAAAGACTCCTAGACCAAATATACACATCCCCATGAGTGTGCTGGTGATTATGTTAAGAAGTATCCCGGAACCGGGTCCGAAAGCATTGATTATTGAAACCGCAAGCGCAGACCAGGAAAAGGGAGTTATAAAGGCAGTGATAAATTGGGCCAGGAAAAGCTGGGGAAGGCAGGCAACCGGACCTAAAGTTTTGAAATATTCTGAAAGTAAGGGCACATTTGCTGCTTTCAGATTATTTATCAGAAATAAGCAGTGAAATTCTGCCGTGTAAATATAGCTGTTAAGAATATAAAAGAAATGGATAATTAAAAAATACGTTATCGCACATAGCGCGCCCACTCCGAAAAGGATATATATCTTTCTTTTCAATATAGACATAGTATTTGAAGACATATCAGCTTTATTCATTCTACAAAGGATCCGATATCCCTTTTCCGGTCTTATATTTTTTATAAAAAAGCGGAATAAGAGAAACCAGAACAATGAGTATGATTCCTGCCACTAAACTCCCCGATACTTTTCCCTTTATCAGATCTAAAAGCGAACTTGAAAACACGATGAAAGCAATACATGCCGGAAGCATACATATAAAAGTGGTCAGCACATAATGTATAAATTTAATTTTAGTCAGACCAAAGGCGTAGTTTAAGAGGTTAAAAGGAAATAAAGGGATCAGCCGGGTAAAGGCTACCACCTTCCATCCATATTTTTCAACCCCCTCATCCAGCCTTCGCCATTTGGAACCCGCAAGTTTAGCGTTAATCCAGTTTCTGGCCACGTAGCGTGATATCAAAAAAGCCACACTGGCGCCAATGGTAGCACTGGTGATCGTATAAACAACTCCCCAGAAAGGCCCGAAAAGGATACCGCCTACAATAGTAATTGGAAGGCCGGGCAAAAAAAGAGCAGGTGCAATAATATAAATCAACATATAAATGACAGGTGCAAGAACCCCTTTGGATGCCACTAGTTCTCTTAAGGTATCTGTCTCAAAATATTTTGCAGCTCCGCCGGCATGAACAAGTATAATTGCGGATACGACAGCCAGGATGATAATGACACGCTTTACTACCACGGATTTGCTTGCTGTTTGCTGAACTGAAAATGTCCTTTCCCTGGATATGGCAGTATTCAGTTTATTTTTTAAATGCTGTTTAAGTCTCAAACGCTTCCAGTAGGTTATCGGAGCTTTGCAAACTTTTGCTTTGCCTGCCAGTGTGTTTTCCGGATCAAAATACAGATCAAGAATATGATCGGCGGGCATAAATTGATTCAAAAAATTCGCACATCCTGCGCAATAGGTGATAACGCGGTTTCCATTATGTTCCTGTTTTCGGATTCCCGCCCATTTATAAGAAAGATCGGGAGACAAAGCCCCCACTGATCCGCCTTCGCCGCAACAGATTGTATTTTTCCCGGAATGCGGCATTTCCTGAATTGTAAACCCCAGTTGCTCTATGAGCCTTCGCACGGAGCTTTGGACCGGCTCCTTAAAGCGCATAGCACATGGGTCATGGACAGTCACAGTTTGTGCAGATATTATTTTGGCGGGAATATCAAGCTTGGCAAGAAACTCATAGACACTCATAACGGAAAGATCCCCGCCGTATTGATCAAATATCTTGTAGCAATTAGGGCAGGCCACCAGTACTTTATTGATTTTATTCTGAATCAGAAAATCCTTCATTTCTTCAAACATGACGTTAAAAAATTCATTCCGTCCCAGATCATGAGATGGCTTGGTACAGCAGTCCAGCACAATCCCGATAGAGGGAATTTTTTGCTGAATAAGTTCAAACAGAGCAAGCGTCTTATCAGCTCTGGTGCCGGGAAGTGTGCAGCCGGGGAAAAATATTGTATCGCACCCTTCCGGCAAACCATACCAACTGAAGAGTTTTGATGTGCCCTTTTTTTCATAGGCCAAAATACCGCTGTGCTCCTGAAAGACACCGAGCCCTTGCCTTACAGCCTCACGTCGCATTTCAAGAAACATACTTGCCGGATTCACCTTTGCCGGACATACCGCTGCACATAACCCGCAGAGGCTGCATTCAAATGCCATTGTCTTAAAGGTCTTGTCTGAAAGATCAAAAGTTTCGGCGATCTCTTTAGGCTTGCCGTATTGTTTTAGAAATTCGCACTCATTTTGACAAAGCTTACAGTTGGTACATTTCAAAGAGACAGTTTGTAATTCTTGCTGCAATGCAAAATTTTGTGTTTTTACAGATGATTCGGTTTTTCCTGAATAGGGACTATTCATTTAAGCTTTACTCCGGCTCATTAAAGAGTAATCACCTGATCAATCCCCGCTCCGGCCAGCGCCTTATATAAATCCGGAAAACAGCCTATGGTCGCTGCTTCCACCAGACAGTCCTGGATTCTGCGATCAATAACACATTTATCACATCCCATGAGCAACATTCCTTTTTCCGCAGCAATCCGGGACAGACGTTCTCCCACATCATTGCCTTCTACCAGCATAAAAGTATTATCTAAAAAAAAGAACATACCGCACACTTCAAATCCGTGTGTACCTGATTCCAATTGCGGAATGATCATATTACTCAAAATATAGTGTGTATTGGAGGTGGAAAAAATATAGGCTACTTTCATGAAAATCTCCATAATAAGTCATATTACAGCGGTTGTAGTTTCTTTGTTAGTGCAAATCCGGATATGGTTATCTACTATTAATGGAAGGAGATATTGTCAAATCGATAATTATTATACCTTCAGAATGGATGTATTGATAATTTGTATGTATACATATTGTCTGTACAATCTTCGCCTATGACTTACGGCCAAAATGAAAGCGTGATAAAGTAATCAGTCAATAATTTTGTGGTGGAATAGAGTGATGCCTGTGTGGATTAACATAAGGATTGGGTTAGTTGCCCATGATAATAGTATGGCTACTATAGCTATTTTTAAATTCTGTTTATTCATTTGTCTCTTGCAACAGTTTAATCACCGGCCCGGTTTTTTGGGTCCGGTGAATTTTCAGGTGGCGGGTTTTTTAAATATGATTTTTAATAATGATAACGCGCTTGCACAAAATCGATTCTATCATGCCCAACAGCGTAAACCAGCCGGTGTTCTTGGGTTATTCGACGGGACCAGACACCTGATCCAAGAAATTTAAGAGGTTCGGGTTTGCCGATTCCATGAAAAGGGTCTCTCAAAACCGCTTCTATCAATTGAAATATACGAAGGGCTATTTTTCGATCAGTTTCCACCCAGTATCGCAGGTCCTCTCTAAATTCCGGCTGGAATACGGATTCCGTTGGCATTTTAGCACCTGAACGGTTTTTGATTTTTTTACTCAAGACCGACCTCGTTTCGAAGGTCATCGATCGTTTGGGAAACACCGGAGCCTTTTTTGACCCTGTCCAGTGCCGTTAAAAGCCGCTTTGCATTTTTAGGTGATCGAAGAAGGTGCGCTGTTTCAAGCACACCAGCCAGCTCACTTGCGGTTATCATGGCGACATCTTCGCGGCCACGCCTCTGAATGATAACGACCTCTCTGTTTTTCGTGACCTCATCCATTAAAGATGCCAAGCCCGCACGAGCTTGAGTGTATGTGGTTTGTATTGCCATATTTCCCTCCTGTTTTAATGTACAGGTTAACAGTACATGTTTTATAGGGGGTTGTCAATACATTTGAAATAAGTCTCAGATGCAAGTGATCGCCAACGTTCACCGGCGGGGACGGAGCGGAGCGGAGTTCCCGTCCGTGTGCAAGGCGTGGTTCGATGATTCTGGTTTCCAGTTGTCTTTGACGAGTCTTCCGTCAATTAAAAAAAAGTTTAGTTGACATCGGATCAAGTCCGCTCTTGAATCTCCTTGCATTATTATTACTTAACTACTCTCAGCTTATGAGTTTTCTGCAACTTTTCCCATATTTCTTTAATAATCACTAATGAAGCGCGTTCGGCATCGATATTTTTTCCGCCGGAAGCAATCCGGCATGATTCTAATAATTCTGCATTTTCTCCCCATAATCCAAAATGATTTCGTATGAATTCACCCAATGAAATTTGCAAGTCGCTCAAATTCTCGGTTCTCATATTCGCAAGTGTTGATTTATCTTTTAACGACAATTCTGAGATAATAATATCCACTGCTTTTTCAACGGTTTTGGGTAATTCATTCGAACCTGTTTTATCACCTGGCATATTTGGGGAGCGAGTGCTGTCAGGCATACCTGTGCCCATTATATTTAGATAAAGGACAGCTTCTAAAATGTCCGAAGCAAGCATATAAATGTCAGGGTCTTTGCTTGCACGAGGTCCTGCGACATTCACGACTTTAATATCATGGCTTAGCAGCCAAGAGTTAATCTCATTGGCCGCTTTAAATGGTGCAACACTATTAAGGTCTATATGCAGTAATGGTTTTTCATGTTTTTCTGCAAAATTTTGTGTTAATGCCGATCCGCCTGTAAGTTCACCATGAGATATAATCAATGTTCCGTCTGATTCAATTACGTTTTCTTCAGTGCGTTTATCGCTGCTGGCAGTTGCCATCTCCTGCAATTTATACTTTTCATGCAATACGCCGTCTTCAGTCTTACGTCCTTTTGCAATCCATCCGCCGTGCGGGATTGCAAGTTTTATGGCAACATCCAGTGCGGCTCTGTCAACGCCTGTTTGTCCTCCTGATATGATTTTTTTAAGCATACTTCCTTTTACCTTTTTAACAAAGGTCAAACAGAATTTTAAACTCTTTCATACACTACTAAAGCTGTAGCCCAGATTTCTGTACTTTGATTTCTATCAAGGCTTTCTTTTTGGCTGCTTATCAAGCTTGTTTTTTGATTTTTGATTCTGTTTTTCGTTGTTTTGTTTCTGACCCTTTTCCTTATTTTTCTTACCGCCCTTGTCTCCCATTAAGTCTCTCCTTTTCATGTTGTCGAAAACATCTTGCAGTGAATAATAAAGGAGGTCTACTCTCGCCGCTTTAACAAAGGTCGAACGGAGATTTAACCCCTTTCATATATGCCACAATGGCCTATATATCCCCGGAATGATTTTCCCGTCTGCAATGTCCGTCAGACAGGGTTTAAAATGACCATCACTTATTGTTCAGCTTATCAACCCAATTATAAATAACATTACGGTATCTGTAACCTATAATTAGAAATATAATACAAATGACCGTTATGATAGTAAAGGCTCCGTATGATTTATCATAAAGGGACGCCCCCTGGAAACTTAGCATTAAAGTACCGGGCATGCGCCCAATGGTGGCAAGAAGAATAAATACTTTAATCGGAAGAGCGCTCAAACCGAGAAACATGCAGAGATAGTCTTTTGGAAAGCCCGGAAAAACAAATAAAACAAAAAGGACCATGACCCCCTGGTGTTTGATGACGGAATCAAATTTATCCAGATAACGGGTTGGAACTATTTTTCTGATATAATGCTTGCCTAAAAAACGGCCTATTAAAAAATTTATCCACGAACCAAGCCCAAGTCCTATGCTTGAATAAATAAAACCCTGTAATGCTCCGAAAATATATCCGCCGATAAAACCTGTCGCTTCTCCCGGAATGGGAGCAAATATAACCTGAAGAACCTGAACTGCGATAAAAGCTATCGGTGCGACAATTCCAAATGAAGTGATGAAAGCTTTAATCTGTTCCCTGTCGGAAAAAAGATTCCAATAAAAAAGAGTCTGATTCCATAAGGGAGTTCTGAAAATATATATTAATACTGCAATCGCAAGAAGGCAGATGCCAAACAGAATTTTGAATTTATGAGAACGAAGATTTGTCATAAGTAAGAACAGCTCTCATTTTTATCCTGTTTTTTGCTGGGCTTTGACCAAAGCTGCAACAGCAGCAGGCAAGGCCTTGCCTTCAAGCAGTTCAAGGAAAGCACCGCCGCCGGTTGAAATAAAGGTCATTCTGTCTGCTTCTCCTGCTTTATGGACAGCCATATCAGTATCTCCTCCACCGACTATCGTCATGGCGTAGGAATTTGCCAGGCTGTTTACCATAGCCATTGTGCCCCTGCTGAAAGCATCCATTTCAAATGCTCCGAGGGGACCATTCCAGATTATTGTTTTGGCATCGTTCAGTGCTTCCGAAAAAAGCAGTGATGTCGCCGGCCCTATATCAAGGAACATCCATCCTTTTGGTATTTCAGCAACAGGTACATTTTTAGTTACGGCATCCGCAGAAAAAGAATCCGCCGCTACACCGTCAACCGGAAGATATAGTTTAATACCTTTTTCATAAGCTTTCTTCATTGTGGATGCGGCAACTTCCAGAAGATCTTCTTCAACCTTTGAATCTCCTACATCAATGCCCTGGCTTTTTAAAAAAGTATTGGCCATTGCCCCGCCTATTATCAGTTTATCCACACGCTGAATCAAATTTTCAAGAGCCGCCAGCTTGCTTGACACTTTTGCTCCTCCTATAACGGCAACTAGCGGCCGCTGGGGATTTGCCATGGCTTTATTAAAGTAATCCAGTTCTTTCTGAAGTAAAAATCCGGCAACCGATACAGGCGCATGTTCTGTTATTGCAACAACCGAAGCATTCGCCCTGTGTGAAACTGCAAAAGCGTCATTAACATAAACATCGCAATGCATAGCCAGTTTTTTTGCAAAATCATCGTCATTTTTTTCTTCTTCAGGATGAAATCTCAGATTTTCAAGAAGCAGCACATCTCCATCGGACATTGAAGATATCAAAGAGTTCACATCAGCCCCTATACAGTCTGGCGCCATCTTAATTTCTTTATTGAGATAAGCAGCAAGACATTTTGCAACCGGCGCAAGACTGAACTGGGGAGAAACTTTACCCTTTGGTCTTCCAAGGTGAGATGCAATAATAAGTTTTGCTTTATTTTCGATTGCGTAATTTAAAGTCGGAAGTACGGAAGTAATTCTGTTATCGTCGGTTATATTCAGCTTTTCATCCAAAGGCACATTAAAATCGACTCTGATAAATACCCGTTTGCCTGAAAGGTTAACATCTTTTATTGTTTTCAAAACGCCCTCCTTACTTCGTTGTATTTTTTTCATCTATCTTGCGGGATAACTCTTTTTTATCAGACCATCTTTTAAAAAAACCGATCAAACCCGCTTCATAAAACCTGTCGGTTAATTCTTCACGCACTTTAAGACCTTCTTCCTGATTCATAGCTGTTTTGAGGCAATCAGTCTTTAAATCACAGGTAAGGCAGGTATCCGGTGAACATCTTAAGCCGTTTTCTGCCTTTGGGAAAACAACATCCAGTTTTCCGAAACAATCCGGTTGGGTTATTTTGTTTACAGTCATTTCTACAATCTTTTTGAGCCAGTTTCAAAACGTCCCATTTTGGCCGATCTCTGCGTTAGGTGAAAATTTTGCACTTTAGTGAAGCTTTAGCGCTATCCTCGAAATACACCGTGTATTCCTGCGGTTAAAATTTTCACCCGCCTTGACCTTGACCAAACTGAAACGTTTTGAAAGTGGCTCTTTTGCTTAAAGCTCTTTTATCTGTGCATCAAATTCGCGGTTAATTTTTTCAATATAACCATGATCCGCAAAGCTGAAGTATTTATTGTCCCCTATTACAATATGTTCATGAACAGCCACACCCATCACCTTGCAGGCGAAAATAAGCTGCCTTGTAACTGCAATGTCTTCAGGAGAAGGTGCAGGATCACCTGATGGATGGTTATGCGCAAATATCAGAGCTGCTGCATGATAATCAAGAGCAGCCTTTGCAACTTCCCTTGGATATACGGAACTTGATGTAAGCGAGCCTTTAAAGAGTGTTTCCGTTCTTATGACTTTATTCTTGGCGTCTAAAAAAATTACTTCAAAGCACTCAATATTTTTATCCCGCAGATTATGGTTAAGATAATCAAACAATTCTTTGGAATTGTTTATAGGGTCTTTGTTAATCAGTTTTTTTTCAAGATACCTGCTTGCCACTTCATTGACAAGCTTGATTCCAAATAGATTTACAGGTCCTATCCCTTTAATCTCACTCAATTCAGCGGGGGAAGCTTCAAGAACTCCCTGAAAAGTCTTAAATTTATACAAAGCATCCTTTGCAGCTTCCTTGCAGTCTTTACGCGGGGTTGCAAGGGTCAGCAAAAGTTCTATTACTTCATAATCATGAAAACCGGAAAGGCCGGAGGAAAGGAATTTATCACGAAGTCTTTCTCTGTGGCCTTCGCCCTTAATATGTTTTCTATCTCTGTTCATCTACTTCCTGCTTAAGATCACGCGTCATAAGCCTGAGAACAGCCTCTTTTGGAGAAACATCTTCGTATAATATGCTGTATATTTCCTGGGTAATAGGCATTTCAACACCAAGTTTTTCAGAAAGATTATAAACCGATTTTGTAGTCTTAATTCCTTCGGCGACCATACGCATTTCTGAAAGGATTTCTTTTAATTTTTTGTTTTGCCCTATTTTTTTGCCAACAGCATGATTTCTGCTCAAATCACCGGTGCATGTAAGCACCAAATCACCTACGCCGGCAAGGCCTGTAAATGTTTCCGGCTTTGCGCCCATCACCAGTCCGAGACGTTTTATTTCTGCAAGTCCCCTTGTTATAAGCGCCGCTCTAGTGTTTAACCCCAGATCAAGGCCATCTATAATTCCTGCAGCAATGGCAATAACATTTTTTACAGCGCCTCCCAATTCAACTCCAATCATATCATCGCTGGTATAAACCCTGAAAAACGGAGTTGCAAATAAATGCTGGACAAAAGCTGCAACATCAGGATTTTTTGATGCCACCGTCACAGCTGTAGGAAAGCTTTTTGCTACTTCCTTTGCAAAGCTAGGCCCTGAAAGAACGGCAAAATTATCTTCGGAAACATTTTTGATGCATTCTTTAAGAACACCTGTCATGGTTAAATGCGTACCATTTTCTATTCCCTTGGAAGCAGATACAATTATAGTGTTTTTATCAATCAGCCCTGAAATCTTTATAGCTGTTTCACGCATCACATGCGATGGAACAACTATCAGCACCAGGTCTTTTCCTTTAACAACATCGGCAATATCATTTGAAGGGGAGATATTTGAAGAAAGTACTATATCCGGAAGGAAAACTTTATTCTCGCAAAACTTTTCAATCTGTTCTTTTATTTCCTTTTCAAAAACCCAGAAATCAACTTTAAACCCTTTATTCCCGAGAAGATTTGCAAGCGCCGTACCCCAGCTTCCTGCCCCCACCACACCAATTTTAGCATTGTTGACATCTGATATAATATTCATTAATAAATCCGAATTATTAGCATTATTTTAAGCCAAGGAAGAGCTTAACTTGTCCCCTGATTAAAATCTGATTCAGTCTTTTTCTGCAAGCCTCGCCGCTCCGATTACTTTTTCAGTAGCTTCCCTGTTAATCAGCTTTACACCCTGGGTATTACGGCTGATTACAGAAATGCCGCTTATGGGTGTGCGAATTATTTTACCCGAATCCGCCATAAGCATAAGGTCATCATCCTCATCTACAATCAGTATTGCAACAACCTGGCCGTTTCGTTCGCTCGTTTTTATGCCTATAACACCCTTTCCTCCTCTTTTATGAACAGGATATTCATCAATGGATGTGCGCTTTCCGAAACCGTTTTCCGTAACAGCAAAAAGTGTCTGCCCATGGCTCAAGACTTCCATTCCCACTATTCTGTCATCCTTGGCCAAACGCATACCGCGGATTCCTCCCGTTACACGACCGGTTGCCCGTATATCCGATTCGTGGAAACGAATAGATTTACCCATAGCGGAGCCTACAAAAACATTAAGCGTACCATCTGTTATACGCACTGCTATAAGCTCATCTCCGTCATCAAGCTTTAAAGCCTTGATACCACCTACTCTTGGTCGGCTGTATGCCATGATGTCAGTCCTTTTAATCTGCCCCCGCCTGGTTGCCATAATCACAAAAGAACCCGGCTCAAAATTCTTCACAGCAAGAACGGTAGTCAGTTTTTCACCTTCTGCAAAGTTCAGGAGATTAACTATTGCTTTGCCCTTGCTTGTACGGCCGGCTTCAGGAATATCATACACCTTGCACCAGTAGACTTTCCCCTGGTTTGTAAAAAACAGAAAATAGTGGTGTGTAGATGCGACAAAAAGCATCGAAACGAAATCTTCTTCTTTTGTCAGCATCGCGGTTTTACCTTTTCCTCCGCGACTTTGTGCATCATAAATGCTTGCGGGTGTCCTCTTGATATATCCATTCTTGGAAACAGTAACAACCATATCCTCTTCTACGATTAAATCCTCAATGGAGATATCTTCCGTTTCATCAATAATTTCTGTACGCCGCACATCGCCGTATTCGTTTTTTATCTGGGTAAGCTCATCTTTTATAATATTCAATACAAGACTTTCGCTGGCAAGAATTTCTCTGTATCTTGCGATATCTTTTAATAAACTATCATATTCCTCAATTATCTTTTCACGCTCAAGGCCGGTAAGCCTTTGAAGGCGCATATCCAGCACAGCCTGAGCCTGAATAGTTGTCATATCGAATCTGGATATAAGTGATAGTTTAGCCTCTGCTGGAGATTTAGAGCTCTTGATCAATAAAATCACTTCATCTATATTATCTATTGCTATCTTTAATCCCTCAAGTATATGTGCCCGTGCTTCAGCCTTCTTCAACTCAAACTTTGTTCGCTTTATTATAATATCTTTGCGGTGCAGCACAAAATACTCAAGGATTTCCTTTAATGTCAGGACCTCCGGTCTGTTATTGACAACAGCAAGCAAGATAATTCCGAATGTGCTTTGCATCCGGGTATGCTTAAAAAGCTGATTTATTATAATCTTTGCCATCTGGTCTTTCTTAAGACCAAGAGCAATCCGCATCCCTTGCCTGTCCGATTCATCCCGTACATACCTTATTCCTTCTATATGCTTGTCGCGGACCAACTCGGCAATTTTTTCTATCAGCGTTGATTTATTGACCATGTACGGAAGCTCTGTAACTACTATAGTTTCGCTTTGGGTCTTTTTATCCACTTCCACCAGAACACGGGCGCGGACCTTTACTTTACCTCTTCCGGTGGAATAAGCATCATGTATTCCGCTTCTTCCGTGAATTATACCGGCTGTCGGAAAATCCGGGCCAGGAACAATTTCAATAAGTTCCTCACAGGTAATGTCCGGGTTATCTATAAGACTTTTTATTGCGTCTACAATCTCGGAAAGGTTATGTGGAGGAATGCTTGTAGCCATACCGACAGCAATACCTGAAGATCCGTTTATCAGAAGACACGGAATTTTAGCGGGCATTATTGAAGGCTCGGTCATGGACTCGTCATAGTTCGGCACAACATCAACGGTCTCTTTGTCGAGATCTTCCATCATTTCCTGCGCAAGACGCGTCAACCTGATTTCAGTATAACGCATTGCTGCCGGGGGATCTCCGTCCACAGATCCGAAATTACCCTGGCCGTCGACAAGCAGATACCGTAACGAAAAAGTCTGGGCCATACGGACAATTGTATCATAAACAGCCGTATCGCCATGCGGATGGTACTTACCTATTACATCACCAACTATTCTGGCTGATTTTTTATACGGCTTGTTCCAGTCATTTTTAAGCTCGCGCATGGCATAGAGAATGCGGCGATGTACAGGCTTAAGGCCATCACGTACATCAGGTAAAGCCCTCCCGATAATAACGCTCATGGCGTAATCGAGATAAGACTTTTTCATTTCCGTCTCTATTTTGATCTCTGATAATTTTTCAGTTTCCATCATAATAAAAAGCCTTCAGTTTTCAATTATCTGCCCGAATGGGCGCATATTCTTTATGCTTTAGCGGCAAAAGCTGCTGCAACAAGCAAAAGAATAATTTCATATACAATCACAGGAGCATAACTGCCAAAAACAGCATATACTATACCTCCGCCGATTATGGCAGGTATTCCGCAAAAAATAAGAATCCCCAATTTTCTGCTAAGATCCATATTATAATCCCTTATTTTCTTTCAATAACCATAGCCATTCCCATTCCGCCGCCTATGCACATGGAAATAAGCCCTGTAGAATATCCTTTTCTTTTCATCTGGTTCATTCCCGAAACCATCTGGCGCGCTCCGGTACAGCCAATTGGGTGCCCCAAAGAAATGCCGCTTCCCAGTTCATTCGGCCTGTCATTTTCAATACCAAGTTCGCGCATACAACCAATAGCCTGGGACGCAAATGCTTCATTTAATTCTATCATGTCAATGTCTTTTAATGTCATGCCGGATAGTTTCAATGCTTTTTTAATGGCAGGAACAGGGCCAAGACCCATATATGCCGGATCAACACCGCCGGATGCAAAAGACTTGACATAAACAATAGGCTCAAGACCAAGCTCTTTTGCCTTTTCCAGGCTCATCATAACAACTGCCGCAGCACCGTCATTTATTCCCGAAGCATTTCCAGCTGTCACGGTTCCGTCTTTTTTGAATGCCGGTCTTAATTTTCCCATTTTTTCAACGCTTGTTTCCATGGGGCGCTCATCCGTATCAACTACAGTGTCACCTTTTCGCGTTTTTATAATAACAGGTGTTATTTCCTGGGCAAATATGCCGTTTTTTATTGCAGCCATAGCTCTTTCATGGCTCAATGCGCCAAGCTGATCCTGCTCTTCCCTGCTGATTTCATACATAGCAGCAATATTTTCAGCAGTTAATCCCATATGATAGCCGTAAAATATCTCATATAATCCATCCAAAACCATTAAATCATTTATCTGGCCGTTTCCTGAGATTTCCATTCTGTAACCCCAGCGGGCTTTTGGAAGCGCCATCGGCACGAGGCTCATGTTTTCCTGCCCTCCGGCTATTATGACATCAGCCTGTCCGGCCATTATGGAAGTTGCGCCCAAAGCAATCGCCCTAAGTCCTGAACTGCACACTTTATTAATGGTAAAGGCAGGGGTCTCCTTCGGAATACCGCCACGAATCATTGACTGTCTTGCAGGATTTTGGCCCAAACCGGCCTGAAGTACATTTCCCATTATAACTTCATCAATTTCAATTGGTTGTTTTGAATTATCCCAATCAGAATATTTGCTTTCAAGCTCGGTTATTCCCTTATCTTTCAGTTTTTCGGGAGCATTATCCATTGTTTCTGCTCCTACAACAGGCCTAAGACCCGTTCTTTTAAGAGCATCTTTTATAACCAGACCTCCTAAGTCAATAACAGAAACGTCTTTTAAGCTTCCCCCAAATGAACCTACAGCAGTTCTTGCACCTCCAACAATTACGACCTCTCTCATATCAAAAAACCTCCTGATTTTGACGGCTCCATAGAATCCATCCGTTTGGCTTGAATGAACTATCATTTCGTCTGATAATTTTATTAATAAACCGTAACTTCCTTAATCAATTTAATTTTATATAAAATAATTCATATATCTGCAAAAAATAAAATAAGATATTATTAACATATAAAAAGACAAAAGGTCAATGATAAGAAGAAAATAAGAAATAATAATAATTCCATCTAAATCATAATGTTTTAATAAAACAACTCTGCATATAGCCAATCACAAATTTTGGCATTGTTGAAAAATATTGACACTATCATTTATTTAACATATGACACACATGTCATATGTTAGCCATAATATACATATTAACCGAATATATATTACCGGCTCGATTTTTACCCAGGAAAAATCAATAAGCTTTCCTGTCGGGTGCTGACTGGAGTATAATCATAATATCAACACATACTATGAAACACAGACAGTCTTTTGAAAACACAGATACAAAGATGAAACATTCTGAGCTTGATATACTATCCGAGGATTGGTCGGATGATCGCATGGATAGTATTATCCGTCTTTGGGAAGTTTTGCGAAATATTGGAAAATTAGATAAAAAACTTCAGATTATCACCGATACAGTTAATGACATTTTTAAAGCGAAATTCACCATATTATGGATTGTTAAAGAAGGGGATCGGTGCAATTCCGGTTGTCCATTTTCACAAAGCGGTTTTGGTAACAAAACCTGTAGAGGTGACATTGAATGTCTGCATCTGATAGCCGGTTCCGGTTTCGATAGCCACATAGATGCAGATCTTAACAGGATACCGTTAAGCCATTTTAAAACCGATAAGATTACTATTGGCATCAGTGAAAAATCAGCAATAAATAAATTCATTAAAGATTTATTTATCCATAATGAAAAGGGGATTAGCACCCAGGATATTAAATCAGTTGTCAGGTTAAAGCTTTTTTCGGATTACGACAAGGCCATAGGTGTACTTACCGTGTTCAGCCAACAGGTGATCAGCTCTCCTGATATTGTTCATATCGAATGTTTCTCCAATTTGGCAGCTCAGGTTATAAAAAATTCTCAACTGGAAGATTCACTGATAAAATATCGCGAACACCTTGAGGGTCTTATAAAAGTACGTACTGATGATCTGATGGAAACCAACCGGAAATTACAAAAGATAGTTAAGGAAAAAGCCCATATTGAAAAATCTCTTATAGAAAGCGAAAAAAAGTTTCGCAGCGTTCTCGATAATTCATATGATGTTATTTACTTTATGAATTTTAAAACATCAAAATTCGAATATCTAAGCCCGTCTTCCAAAAAAATAACCGGTTATACTCCCGAAGAAATCATATATTTGCAGGAAAGCGGAAATTTTGACTTCCTTCATCCTGAAGAGGAAGATAATGTCCATGAATTCTTTAAGCAGCTGAACATTCGTCCGGATGAGGATGATATTAACAGAACCATAACCTTCAGAATGAAACATAAAACAAATGGCCACCGCTGGGTCAGCACCACGCGTTCAGTTATTTTTGATGAAAATGGAGAACCGGCAGCTATTGTTGGTAATCTTAGAGATATTACCGATATAAAAAATGCTGAAGAACAAGAAAAGAAAATGAAAGATAATCTTGAAAACATGGTTCAGGAGCGCACAGTTGAACTTGAGAAGAACAACACAGCCTTAGAAGTACTTTTAAAAAAGCGGGAAATGGATAAAACTAAGCTTGAAGGAAAACTGATTTTTAATATTAAGCAATTAATTGTTCCGTATCTTGAAAGATTAAATAATACTACATTAGATAATTATCAGGAGAATTTGATACATATTATTGAAGCGAACTTAAATGACATTCTTACTCCGCTAATTCCGTTTGTTTCTCCTTCTCAGATAGACCTGACACCGTCGGAAATTCAGGTTGCAAGCCTCATAAAGCTGGGAAAAACCACCAAGGAGATAGCAAACACTTTACACCTGGCTATGAGCACAATCCATTTCCACAGAGATAATATAAGAAATAAAATCGGAATTAAAAACAAAAAGGTTAATCTTAGAAGCTATCTTTTATCTTCGGAACAAAACATCTGGTGAGTTTGCATAATCATTTTATCTGTTGCCGTATCTTTTGTCGACGATTCTTCTTTTCTGCTGCCTGCCCCCTCTTCTTAAAATACCTGCTTCTACAAACTGGATTTCGGGATTTCCCATAAGCCCTTCTTCCATATTTTTCTTAACAGACGGTACGGAATTTATGCAGCCGATGATCCTGGCTGTTAAATCATCCGGATTTTTCAGCACCTCAACACAGCATTTAATATGATTCCGGCCGTCTTTTCTGGTGATAAATATTCTGTAATCTATCAGCTCAGGAATGGCGTATAATCTGTCATCAAAAAGAGATGTATATATTTTATCGTCTTCTCCTATATTGACCATCAGTGCTTTTCTTCTTGGAATTTCACCGATTCTAAGCAAAGTACAAGCACCACATTCACAGGGACTTCGGATAAGCCGGGCAAGATCTCCTGTACGATAGCGAATCAAAGGCATGCCAATACGATTTAAAGTAGTAAAAACCAGCTCTCCTTCCTCTTCTTCATTATTTATCGGTTCACCTGTTTTAAAATCTACTATTTCAAAATAAAGATCACATTCATTAAAATGGTATCCCTGATGTGCTGTGCATTCTATACCGATAGCAAAGCCAGGTTCTGTCATTCCGTAATGATGGTATACTTTTGCATTCCAAGCTTTTTCTAAAGCCTTCCGCATGGCAGGGGAAAGATATTCGGAGGTAATAAATACGAATTTTACGCCAATATCGGCCAGATCAAAAACAGACTCGGATTCTTTTGTTATGCGCCATATGCGAAAGGCTGATCCCATGATCATATCCGGTTTAAATGCTTTTATGCTTTCAATTTGAGGTCGGGTGGGACTATCGCATTGGCCGATTAATGGGATGCCGTTAAGATTTTTTACTCCTTTTGCGATCATTCCGGCCATACTAAGCGGAGGAGCATTATCAGGCAAAAATATCTGAACTCTGCATCCGTCAAAACAAAACTGATCGTTTCCATCTGAAATAACCGTATGCATTATGGCTGCCATGGATTCGATGATTGCATCTGCATCCTGCTGCGCGAAAAATATTTTTTTGGGTTTTCCGGTAGTACCTGTTGTAAAATGGCTGTATATCCTGTCAATTTTTCCCAATGAAACACAAAGAAGCTTATATGGGCTGTTTCTTAAATCATCGGGTTCGGTAAAAGGTAGATGTCTGATACTTTCAAGAGAATCAATTTTGGCGATTTTATCTTTAAGAGGTTTATAAAATACGCTGTTATCGGCAGCATAGCAAAGTGTCTTTATCAGCCTGTCAAGCTGATACTGCTCAATATCCTTACGGGTCAGGCAGTTTGGGCTTTGACCGAATTGTTTTCGGGAGTAGTTTTTATTAAAAGAATTTTTAATTCTGTTATGAATCCAATTTTCCAGGATCATTTTGCTTATTTATCTTTCTCTATCGTTTATTCTTTTATCTATCGGCCCAAGCTTATCATTTCGTGATGGCAGTATAATAGTCGATTTTGCAGGCATAACATCATCACCTCTTTGATTAATAGCTTTTGATACTATATCAACACAGCATTCTTTATTATCATCTATATATTTATCTGTAACATAGCCGGAAATTCTGATGGCATCCGAAAGATAAACCAGACCCTTGAATCTTGCATGGCTTCTTTTTATCCAGCCCTTGTCACCCATCCAGTTAGTCAGAAAATGGATAAGCCAGCAATGCCTTTGAACAGCGGTATCGTATGGGTAAGGCAATCCGCATTCATTGGCTGCTTCAATATTATAATGCACACTAAAAACAGGTTCCATAGCGGATGTTTTGCTGTCTCTAAATGCCCAGGCAGGATGTTTACGGTAAGTTCTAAGTGCCGATCCGTGTGCCTGCAAAGGGACAGGAGAAGCGCCGATGCAAAAGGATATAATATCGGTTATCCCGAGAGGCCCTTTGATGATGTCGGATAATGCTTCCCCTTTTTGTACATCTTCAAAATAAAGCGGTTTTGCACCCCTATAATTTTCTGCAAGCACATGATCTTCGATTTCTTCCAGTTCATGTAGTTTCCAGGGGTGAGGCAATTTGATATTTTTACGGTAAACATCCTTTTCCTCCAGGCGCCGTTCAACCCTGAATGCAGATGAGTTTACGCTGGCTACTAAATGTCCGTCCTGGTTTATATATTTTACTTCCTGCTGCTCAAAAACGGATTTTCCGTATAATTTGCTGTTGACCTTTTTGCACCCTGTCAAAAAACATTGAGGACTGATTCGGTCATTTGCCAGAACAGGTTTGTTGTATTGCCAGTCTACACTTGTTTGTAATGCGTGAACTCCAGGCAAACCCTGCAACACCCAAGTAGGAAGAACGCTGTTAAGCCATGAAGGAGGAGCTGGAATTGTTTTATAAGAAGTTGAAGCCGCATAATTTTCATCTTGCCACAAAATATTGGGATCACCTATGCCGTCGGCGAATTTTTTAATCGCATCTTCTGTGGCGACACTGTTAAATTGATAGTTGACGCGAAGTTGTGTTCCTACCCGGCTTCTCATTTCTTCAAAGGCTGCATCCGTAATTTTACTCTTTTCCATACACTCTTTTATCCATAATAATTGCTCGGCCCGGGCTGTATTTTTTTGTGCAGATTGTCACCTTGCGAGCCGGTCAAATAGTAGCTGCAAAAAGGAATCAGCCGTTTATCAGCAGATATTACATGGATACAGCAGCCCTTAAGTCTTTTAAGATCAATTGTCCAGGCATCCATAAAAGGCATGCCGGATATGGATAAATAGTGAGTCTGAATACGTTCGTAAAAATTATTAAAAAGTCCGTTTGGCGTTTTGCATGAACATTGTTGTACTACAGGTTCTATAAATCTTGATTTTTCAGTTATAAAGCGACGCACATGAGCAGTCGGGCTTTCTTTCTTTTGGCTTTGTATACATGTTGCTTTGTTTTCAATAAGAGTGGATTTATCGGGATGAAAACGGGTAGTCGCCTGTAGTTTTCCCTTATCATTTAAGATATAAAATCCTGAAAATCCGCAATGAGAATCCATTTTCCTGCGGGGCTGGAAATCATGAGCCTTGATTTCACCAGAGGTTTGAATTTCAAGCAATCTTAATATTTCAGGAGTAGTAATTCTGCTTTCATTTGATGGGCAAAAGTTATAGCGTCCGGAATAGGTAACAGGCTGGAAATGAATTCCTTTAATAACCGGCATATATTTTTTTGCAAAAAACAGAATATCTCCTAGTTGAGAGTCGTTTATCTTCGGAATTACAGTTGGCACCAATTGAACACCCAGCTTAACCTCAGAGCAGTTTTCAACCGCTTTTATCTTAATATCAAAAAGGTTTGTTCCTCTTATTATTTGGTAAATATCATCTGTCACACCATCAAATTGAAGATAAATCAAATCAGTTCCGGCATCTTTTAAAGCCTTTAAATAAACTTTGTCTTTTGCTATCCTGATGCCGTTGGTATTAATCTGGACATGACCCAACCCGGCATTCTTTGCAACACTCACAATTTCAGGAAGATCATCTCTTACGGTCGGTTCACCGCCACTTAACTGGATAGGACAGTTTCCGGCAGCAGCCACTACCGCTTCACACATTTCCTTAAGCTGATTAATATCCGGGGTATTTAAAGAAGACTGCTGACGATTACCGGCAAAACAAGTCGGGCAGGAAAGGTTACATCTATCTGTTACTTCCATTAAAACAGTACAGGTATCCGCCTGGTGTTCCGGGCATATCCCACAATCTTTCGGACATCCTGAAATGGTTTTCGTCTGTTTTTCCTGAAGCGGCTGTGAGAATTCTCCGTGGCCCCATTCTTCATATGTCGGATCACCTCTCCAGATTACGGTTTTAAATTCGCCATGATCAGGACAGGTTTTTTTAATAAAAACATCTTCTTTTTCTAAAATCTTTACAGCCGGTATTACAGCAAGACAATGAGGGCAAAGGCTTGTTGTCTCGCCTATAATTTTTTGCATTTATCAATCCTGTTTCATATTCGAATATCGAATTGCGAATTTCGCTTTCCTGTTCCCTGAACCCCGATCCCTGATCCCTTTTCTACAATGGTTTGCGAAAAGAAAATACAGCATATCCCGGTTTGCTTTCTGCAAAAAGTCTTTTCCACTCAATTTGCGGATCAGTGCCGTTTTTGACGGTTGAGCAGCAGGAAATACTTCTGCCTGCAAACTGCTTCCAGAAATCATTTAATGAACCATAGCCTGAGATCAATCTTAAAGCGATTTTTTTTAATTCAATGGAATGGTCTTCAAATAGGTCATATTCCAATCCAGCTTTAGAAAATACTTCAATGTATCCATCTTTTGTCAATGCACCGGTAAAACAACAATTAAAAAGAACCTCATCTTTTAAATCGGAGATTAAGGGATGATTTAAGATAACATCGGACATCGAGAATTTGCCGCCCGGTTTAAGAACACGTATAATTTCTCTTGCAACTGTTGTCTTGTCAGGAAACAGAGAAAAAGCACATTCCGTAATAACCGCATCAAAAACCGAGTCGGCAAACGGCAATGATTCGGCATCGGCTAAACAAAATTCTGCTTTATTAGAAAGCGGCAACTTTTGGGCTTTTTTCCTGGCAAGAGATGATGATTCAAGCGATAAATCCGTGCCTATAACCCGGCAATCAAAAACATCGGAGATAAAACAAGCGCTTGATCCTCTGCCGGATGCAATATCTAAAACCAGATCTCCATTTTGAATACCGGCTGATTCGGCGGTTTTCTTTGTGAGTTCCAATCCGCCGGGATGTAATATCTCATCCAAGACCTGATTAAACTCATTTGCTTCATAGGCTTTAACAATAGAAGATTTCATGAAAGCACAGCTTTAATTTTTTATCCGAACTTTGCTTCCATTTCGGCTTCGGTTTTGTTCATTTCCATGGCGACTTCTTCAGTTATAAATTTAATCTTGCATCCGGGGCATTCCAGACCGCTTTGGAAACCAAGCATTTCATAATAAATTAAGGAAAGATCTTTTACTTCCATAGGTTTTTCACATTTACAGCATTGCCAGTTTGCCATTTTCAGCTCTCCTCGTCAAAAGCGCTTTTAACACAATAAGCAGTATGAATTTTATAGATATCAGCCTCTTTTGAATACCGGACAAAATAAAGCGCATTGCCGATAGTCTTTTTTCCTAAAAATTCATTATTGCCGGTATCGCAAAGCTTTTCATTTGTTGTTTCGGAATCATAAATTACCATTTTAAGCTCATCATCGGAAATGCCTCTTGATTCCAGCAGTTCCGAAACTTCAGAGCTTTTGTTTATATTAATTGTATCGTATCCTTCCACATTGCTCATTAGTTACTCTCCTTTGTTTATCTGCAAGGCTTTATGAATAAATCTCAGTAAGCTTTGCCTTTAAATAGGATTGGTTTTCTTTTTTGATATTTGCCGGATTAGGCGGCTTTGCCTTAATCTCATCCCAGTTGGGATTAAACAACAGATCAAGAACATGAATAGTAGGTTTGTGTTGAGCCAGAGCTTCCCTGCATGTAGCACAATAAGTAAGAATATCGTGTTTTGCTTCTTCTACTCTTTTTTTGGTGATTTTTTGGGCCAGATCAAAAGAAGCAAAAGCTATCATACCTCCCATACCGCAGCAAAGGCCGTTTTCTCCATGATGCTCCATTTCGATAATGCTGCTACCGGTTTGAGATACCAGTTTACGGATATTATCATGAATATCTTTTCTGAATCTGCCGGCGCAAGGATCATGGATGGAAAATATACCTGTTTTATGACTATCTGCTAAAATTTTTCCCTCTTCGGCCAGAACATCATACAATGATCTTATTTTAATTCCAGAGGCACGCTGGTTTATAGTTCTAAGACAGTTAGGACAGGCCAGAATAAGCTCATCTGCCCCCATCCGTTTAATTTCATCCGTAAGATCTTTAATCATATTTTGAAATGATGCATGATCTCCTAATGAACGGGTTGGATTTCCGCAGCATTTTAAAATAATACCCGTATCTTTATCGTTTGATATCAGCCAGTCATAAGCTGAAATTACAGACTGCGGCGAATATGCCGACAGGTGGCAGCCCGGCATGAAAACCCTGCTGCTTTTTCTTTTATCAGGATTTGGAATGCTTAACATGAATTCATCCGATCTTACCCAATCCTGATCTTTTATAACAAGCTTGTGCGTTGGAAGCGGGCCTTTGCCGCACTCAACCAGCTCTTGTTTTGCTTCGTTGCACATTTTTCCGATATTAAGTCCTTCGGGACATACTTTTTCACAAAGATCGCAAATATTGCAACAATATGGAATCGCCGGTCTTTTAATAAAAGCGCCATCTTTGTATTTGTTAACAAGATCTTTGGGGCTTTCGCAAAAATGATTTAGAAATTCACAATCCGTCATACAGCTTTTGCATTCACAGACAAGGCATCTTTGGGCTTCTTTAATCGCAGTTTTTTCATCAAAACCAAGTTCCACTTCATCAAATCCCAATCGCTTGTCAATAGCTGTTTCCGGCATTTTGGATCTTGGAATCGGTTTTGCGTCTTTTTTAAAAGTATCTTTTAAGACCTTATATGTCTTTTGTCTTCCTTCATAAAGATCCTGACCGCTTAAGTATCTGTCGATGGAAACGGCTGCTTCTTTACCGGCGGCAACAGCTTTGATAACAGTAGATGCACCTGAAACAACATCACCTCCGGCAAAAACTCCTGCCGTATTTGTCTGCATTGTAATCTCATCAACTACTAAAGTCCCCTGTTTGTTAAGTTCAGGCATTATCGGCAGTTTTGATTTATCTATGCTTTGACCAATTGCGATTATTACATTATCGGTATCTAAAACAAACTCTGACCCTTTAACCGGTATGGGACGGCGTCTGCCGCTGGCATCTACTTCTCCCGGTTTCATTTCAAGACACTCAATGCCAATACATGTTCCGTTATTTTCAATAATTTTAACAGGAGCAACATGAAAACGGATGTTAACACCTTCAAGCTCTGCTTCATTGATTTCAAGCGGATCAGCAGGCATTTCTTCACGGGATCTTCTGTAGATAATGTTTACATTATCTGCTCCAAGCCTTTTGGCTGCTCTGGCGCTGTCAATAGCAGCATTGCCGCCTCCGACAACAATTACCCGTTTTCCAAGAGAGGGTTTTTCGCCACAGTTAACAGCCCTTAAAAAACCAAGCGCGGGAAATACGCCGCTGTTATTCTCACCATACAAACCGGCATTTGTAGAAGCTTGTGCCCCAGCTCCCACAAATACTGCATCATAATTTCCATTGCCAAGCAGATTATCTATGCTAAGAACGGGCTGGTCAGTTTTTATCTCAACACCCAGTTCTCTGATATATTCAATATCATTATCAAGACAAGTATCAGGCAATCTGTATGCCGGAATGCCATAGCGCATAAGCCCGCCTGTTTTCGGCATTGCTTCAAAAATGGTTACAAAATAACCTTTTTTTATCAGATCGTATGCACAGGAAAGACCTGCCGGTCCAGAACCTATAATTGCAACCTTTTTATCTTTGGTGATTTCGCAGGGGGCAGCCTTTTCTCTGCCGTTTTGAACTTCAAAGTCTGATACAAATCTTTTAAGAGCCCGAATTGCTATAGGTTGATCAATATTATTACGTTCACATTTACTTTCGCAGGGGTATGTGCAAACTCTTCCGCATACCGCAGGAAAAGGCATGCTTTCTCTTATTACTTCCAGAGCTTTTTGAAACTCTCCTTGTGAGATTAAGGATATATATTTTCTTATATCAATATGCGCAGGACAGGCATCCTGGCATCGGGGATAAGCATCTGCATTACAGTTTGCAATTATTTTATCTATCTCTTTCATGCAACTTCTTCCTGTTTTCTGTTTTTCCCGACATCAACATCGGCTAATAAAGCCGCACCCAAAGCTCCTATAATTTGCGGCACTTCGGGCAATACGACTTCTTTTTCAAGCAATTCCTGAATAAATTTTACAACCCCGCTGTTTTTAGCCACACCTCCTGTAAAAACAATCTTGTCATTATAGCCCACCGATCTTCCCATTATAATAACCCGCCGTGAAACCGCTTTGTGTAATCCTGCCACCATATCCTCACGATTGGTTCTGTCTGCTCTTAAAGATATAATTTCAGATTCTGCGAAGATAGTGCAGGTGCTTGAAATATTGGACGGACTTACACTCTTAAGTGAGTCAGGCCCCATCTGGTCAATTGTAAGATTCAAAACGGAAGCCATAACTTCTAAAAATCTTCCGGTGCCAGCAGCGCATTTATCATTCATAACAAAACTTTTTACTGTTCCGTTTTCTCTCATACCAATAACTTTGCTGTCCTGGCCACCAATGTCAATGATTGTCCGGGCTTCGGGAATTAAAAAGCTGGCTCCTTTGGCATGACAAATAATTTCACTGATGCTTTTATCAGCGAATTTCACACTGTCTCTGCCATAGCCGGTCGATACAAAACGATCTACATCCTTAAATGTGTACCCGGCTTTTTTAAGTGCTTTTTCCGTTACCTCTTTTGAAGATTCTGTTACATAATCTCCTGTGGGTATAACTTCATAAGCCACAAACTCGCCATCTTTTAATATGGCCGTTTTAGCTGTAGCAGCACCAACATCAACACCTACTATTAACATGGGTTCTCCTTTTGTGCTGTTTTTATTTCTAACAAATCAGAAGATTTATAATATAATGGAGGCTTCCTAAGAATCTGTATCGTATTAGTTGCATTTTCTCATATATATTTATTAATACAAGGTGAGAAAACTATGGGTATAATATGGTGCCTGTCCCCATATATATCCATCTTCAATTTGTTTTAATCGAAGTTTTAAAAAACCGAAATCACCAATATTGATAATATATCATTAACAGCTTATATTTAATAAAATATAATGTCGGGATCATCCCGACTTTTTAACCTCAATTTTCCAATCTTACTTTTTTCCGCAGTTTATGTAAAAATCACACTGAAATTTTAGTCTTGGATACTCATTTTTAAAGAAGACGGAAAGCAATCGGCACCGTCTGAGAGTGTAGATATTTAAATTCAATAATAAGCTCATCTGAGCGGATTTGCCGAAAGAACTACAACCAAACGAAGGAGAAACAATATGTTAGCTATGGAACGGCTGAAAAAACATTTGTCGGACAGAGCCTCGACATTAAGGAAACAAAAAAACGATGGTGTCAAAATTGTCGGATACACACCTGGCGGTTTCATGCCTGAAGAAATTGTACATGCAGCGGGTGCAATTCCGATTTGTTTGCTAAAAGGTGGCGATGCAGATTCCGTAATCGAAAGTTTAAAGTACAATCCAAGGTTTTTCTGCACTTTCTGCAAGACCCAGATTGCGTATCTTATGGGCGGCGATCTGGTATATAATCTGCCTGATATACTTATTGTTCCTCATACCGACTGTAACCACAAGCTTATTGCTGATTCCTGGAACTATTACGGCAATACTGATGTATTGCGATACGGTGTTCCCCACAATAAAGGAGAGTCTGCACGCGCCTATTTCAAAGGGGGGCTGGAAATACTGAAGAAAAAGCTTGAAGATCTTACCGGAAACAAAGTTACTGATGAAAAGCTTTTTGATGAAATACAGACCGGAAACAAAATAAGAAGCCTTTTAAAAGAAATCAGCTTTGCTCGAAAAACAAACCCGGCTGCAATAAGCAGCAGGGATTTTACAATGCTTCAGCATGCATCCACATTTGCGGACAAGGATTTTATTGTTCAAACCTTGGAAGCAGTCCGCGATGAAATAAACGAAAAGCCTACAGCCGACAAAAACCGGAAACGGGTTATGATGATAGCATCTTCTTTGGCGAACGGCGATAATCTTGTATTTGATATTATTGAAAATACCGATGCTGATATTGTTTATGAAGAGGTTACGGAAGGATACCGTCCATATCTGGATAATGTGGAGGTTAACGGAAATGACCCAATACAAAACTTATCCGATACATATTTTGACAAGCGTGTACCTGCTCCCTGGGATCGTCCCTGGGGAGACCGTATGGAACGGCTTATTGAAAAGGCAAAGGAATTTTCCTGCGGCGGAGTTGTCTGGTATCAGATGATGTACCGTGACGGATTTGATATCCAGGCCCATTATTTTAGTAAAATGTTAGAAGAGCAAGCAAATATTCCGATGGTCAAGATTGAATCCGATTATGCTCCGGCTGAAAAAGGCCCGGCGCGTACAAGGATTGAGACCTTGGTTGAAGTAATGAGTGCCAACTAGAGATTTTAGTATATCAGATATCAAATCAATATCAGGAGATTTATTATGTATACAAATTTATTCAAACTATGCGGATTCAGCGATGAAGAAATCGACGAACAAAAACCAAGGATAGAAAAGACCTTAAAAATTATCGGATCAGATACAAAGGAAATGATTGCAAAGGCTGAAAAAAATGTCCAGTCAAACTTTGATTGTTCTCTTGAAGGCATACGCATGCTGCTTAAAGTCATGATGAAGGAAGTTATGGATGCTGTCTTGTCGGGTGAAGAATACGAAAAAAGAGTTTATTACAATTGGCCCGGTCTTAGTCCTTTAGCACAGGCTATGATAGTTGCCGGCAGAGGGACAAATGTATACGCATGTCTGGCAAAACAATACCTGTGGATGGGACTTGGTAATATCTTTGATACGGTAAATGATCTTCTTGACTTGGGAGAACTTATCGGACAAACCGCAGGAAGAGCACATTGCCCGGAATACCAGATATATACTGCATTGTACGAAAGAAAGATTCTTCCCATCCCAACAATAGTTTTAAATTGCGGCTGGTGCTGTGATCAGGGCCCTGAAGTTGAAGAACTGTGCACAAAGCTATACGGCTATGAGGCTACTTACCTTGATGGAACCAATGACTGGGAATGGGGAAGCTGGCCCAATATGGATAAACGCGCAATTGAATACAACGCAAGCACAATTAAAGCTTCAATAGCCCGTGTTAAAGAAACAACAGGCCTCGATATTACCGATGATCACATTAAAGCAGCATTGCAGGAAATAATGCAGATTACAATGGGCTATATGACTCTTATCGGAATGGTGTCAAAGGCTGATCCGCAGCCTATAAGCCAGGCCGATATCGGATTGGTTTTTTTAATCAAGGGTGCCGGAACACGTTATCCCAAAGATGTAATCAACGGCATTAATATGCTCATTAAGGAAACAAAACAAAAAATTGATGCAGGAGTTGGAGTAGTGCCCAAAGGTGCTCCAAGGGTATATGTGCAGCTTAGAACACTTGTGGATCAGAAACCGATGAGAGCCATCGAAGAACTGGGGCTTGCAATACCGATGATGATGGTTGACGGTTACCACCCATATGAAACTCAGCCTACAAATTATCCTGATGATCGATGGATGTCTCTATCCGAGCAAGCATTTCGCAAACCTCAGCTCAGTTCCGCCGAAGGAAGTCTGCGATACTGGGAATGGGCTGCAAAGGATCAAAAAGTAGATGGAGTCATAATGATGTATCCTATATCATGCCGTCCTTTTTGCAGTCCAACGTTTATAGGAAAAGATTATATAGAAAAAAGTACGGGTCTTCCAACTATACTGGTTGAAGCGGACGGCTACGATACAAGAAACTACAGCTCAGGGCAGATAAAGACACGGATTGAATCATTTGCCGAAATTTTAAAAGCCAACAAAAAGCTTGCTGCCGGAACTCTTTGATTTTTCTTACCTGTCATATACCTTCGAATTCGCCGGAGGTATATGACTGTTCCTTTCGATTATCCGACAAAGTTCGCTTCTGCGTACCGGAGCTTATAATTAAATCTGAAATGTATTTTACAGGTTCAATAAAAAGCTGCTTTTTGGATGCTTCAATCTGAGGAATCAGCTTTATTTTCTTCATCGCAGCAGCACAAACTTCATCATCGTTCGCTTGTGCAGCAAGAACAAGCTTTATTTTAAGGCAATCTTTATCCCCTTTATTTTCAAGCTCTGCTGTAAAATCCATAACATCCGGCAGCTCGAAAAGCGCTTCATCCAGAAGCGGCATAAAAAGCGGCTCTCCCGAAGCAAGATAAACAACACTGTTTATACGGCAGGCAATTTTATCCAATCGTTTTAAAACCGTACCACAAGGACAGGGGTTGGTAAGAAATCTTGACATATCGCCTGTGCGGTAACGGATCAGTGGCATCCCGATACGGTTTAAGGTTGTCAGGACAATTTCTCCCATTTCTCCATCGGGAAGTATTTTTCCTGTTTTAGGATCAATAATTTCAATAAAAAGATCGGCTTCTCGCATATGATGACCGCAGCGAGCGCTGCATTCAACTCCTCCGCCGTATCCCATCTCGGTCATACCATAATGGCTGTAAACCTCACAATTATAAATATTTTCCAATACCGTGGAAATGATGGAGGGAACATAATCGGTTGTTAAAAGCACTTTCATACTTCTGTCTTTTAAATTTTCTTTCCCTTTGTTGCATCGAAAAAGCGCAAGTATTTGAACAGGTGTTCCAACAAGGCATGTTATGTCATCTTTTAAAACATCATTTAATGTTTTTTCAGGATTTGTAACAAAACCATGTTTAATGCTGTTTACATTAATGCGAAGCAAAGCCCTTGAAAGAAGATCGCCAACACTGTCCGGTCTGTCACCGGGCAAAAGAATCATAACTCTGTCCCCGGCTTTTACCAGTGTGGACATGCCATGATGGAAAAAATCCAGAGTGTGCTCCAGATCTTCTTTTGTGAAAAAAATTCGCTTGGCAGAACCAGTAGTAGCAGAACTTTGCAATGTAACACAGCGTTCAATAGTGCTTTGAGAAACACAGAGAAACTGCATAGGTTGGTCTTTCAAATCATCGGATGTGGTGAAGGGAAGTATTGATAAATCCTGAAAACTTCTTACAGGATTACTGCCAAAACCTGCCAAAAGCTTTTTATAGAAAGGACTTTTTAACCGGGCGTAAGCAATGGTTTCTTTTATTTTCTCAAGCTGAAAGTTTTCAATGGTTGCTCTGCTAAGATTTGACGAATCTTTCTTGGGCGATATTTTTTTTAAAATCCAGTCTTCCAAAGGAGTTTTGGAAATCATTATCGTCCCCGGTAAATTGGTATGTTTTGGCTGTCTGTAAGATTATAAGCACAAAAGGGGATCAGGCGGCCGTCATTTGACACAGTATGGATACAGCAGTCCTTAAGACGCTCCAAATCCAGATTCCATATATCCTGAAAGGCCATTCCCGAAATGGAAAAAGATCGAGTAAGTACAAAATCCAGAAAACCGTCAAAATCCATATCGCAGATTTCCTCTTCTTTCTTCTGCCCTACTCTTTCTGATCCATGACAACCGTCAACCTGATCCCCAATCCCTGATCTCTGGGCTCTTATTCCACTCCACTGTCTGGCAACAGAAGTTATTGACTGTCTTGCTCCTATATCGGCTTTTATCGGCTTATTGCAACAGGAACTATTTTCGGATATCAACGGCTTTAAATGTCCGCCGGACATCACAAGAAATTTACCGTTAAAAGAACAAAGAGCGTTTTCGCATCCGGGAGGACGAAAATCTGAGGCTCTTACCATCCCGTTGCTCTGGGTTTCAAGAGCCGTTATTATCTCAGGAATAGTAATGCGATTATTATTATCTATGTTTTCCGGATGTCTTCCGAAATAACTGACCGGCTGAAAATGGATACCTCTTACCCCAGGATATTCTTTTAAAGCAAATTCCAGAATTGAGCCGATTTCATGAACATTTATCCCCGGAACTATCATTGGAACCAGCACAACACCAATCCCGGCTTTTGCGCATCGCTCTATTGCCAGCAGCTTTTTGGCAAGCAATTTTTGCCCTCTTAAAGCAAGATATGTTTTATCGCTGAGCCCATCAAACTGAAAAAAAACCGAAGCAAGACCTGCTTCTTTAAGCCTTGCCGCATAATCTTCTTCCTCGGCCAAACGCAGGCCGTTTGTATTTAACTGGATAAATCCGAAACCCGCCTGTCTGCCGATTTCTACGATTTGCGACAGATCATCTCTTAATGACGGCTCGCCGCCGGAAAGTTGAATATTACTTGACGGAGCGGCTTCTTTGACCCGCTTAAACCAGAACTCTATCGTCTTAATATCAGGATCGGAAACAGCAGATTTTTCTGAGGATGCAAAACAATATTTGCAATTAAGATTGCAGCGCTGTGTGATTTCAAGAAGAGCTGTGCATGTGATCTGCCTGTGCAAAACACATAAACCGCAGTCAAAAGGACAACCTTTTGTAATTTCACTATAGCACACAGGAGGTTGAACAGGTACTTTGGGTTTTACCCATTTCTCAAAAGACGGATCTTTACGCCATATTACTGCAGAAAATTTCCCGTGGGATTCACAGTGCTTTTCAAGATATACATCGCAGCCATCCGTTACCCTGAATGCCGGGATCTTTTCAAGACATACCGGACACAGGCTTTCCGTTTGTGATAAAACCCGGTACTCCGGAGATGCTTCAGTCTTCATAGCTACATGGATCAGACGGATCAAAACCGTTTTGGACAAGAATTTCCATGACCTGATTATAGGTATCTGTAAGGAGCCGACCGCAGATATTGGAGTCCGGCACGCTTGCTTCTTCTCCTATAATATCTTTGCATAAAACCCCGTTGTAAGATGCACAGGCGGTTTGTTCAAACCATTCGCTTAACTCGGAATACATCAATGGCAGTTTTTCATTTTCCTTTTCGCTGTCTTCTCCTTTTGCAGCATATAAAGCAAGTATGCAGGCCGCACCGGTAAAAACACCGCAAGCATTTCCGCTGCCTGCCCCACCCATGCAAAGACCAGACATTGCCCTCACAAGATCAGGATTTGTTTTGCCCTGAGCTTCCAATGCAAGGATTATCAGTACCTGGCTGCAACAGTATCCGCGTCCGGCCAGTTGCAATAATCTGAAACCAATTTCGTCTATCATTATGTACTTCTCCTTAGGAGAAAGGGATCCATGATTCGAGGATTCAAGGGTTCGAGTGTTTTTGATGTCGGGCCAAAACCCCTCGTTTTATGAAATGCTTTAGTCGTTTTATAAAGTTTAAGATATGGTTGATAAAGCTTTTACTGAACCAATAATTCTTTTGCATTTCGCTTGAACCCTAGAATCCTTGAATCCTTAAATACCCTGTTTTTTGCGTGCAATCATCAGGAAATATCCCGGCCTGGCATCACGCGCAGATTGCTTGTCCCCGGAAGAACAATTAACCGGCATCATTATATTCATAAGCATATCAAGCGAGCCCAACTTCCACACTATTTCGGCAGTAAGCTGCACCAGAGCATCTGAATGATCCTCCCACAAAAGCACATCAAAACCAGAGCTTTGCACCACATCGGTTGCTTCCTCACGACTCATGGCACCTGAAAGACATGAAGAAGCATGAGAACAATAGCTTTTTTGCTTCTTTCCAGGATTTCTTAAATAAATATCTGAAATAACCAAAAACCCTACTTTTTGCAACACCCTGTAAAATTCATTCAGAGCTTTGTTTCGATAAGATAACAAAGAAAGCACGCATTCGCAAAATACGCCGCTAAAACTATCGGCTGCAAATGGCAGCTCTTTGGCGCTTGATTGAACAAATGAGAACTCACCGGAAAACTCGGAAATATTAAGATCAATGCCGTAAACCGCACAACCATATTTTTGATGAAGATATTTAAGAGTCGCCCCGAAGCCGCAACCGATATCTATAATTTTATCTTTTTGCAAAAACCCGCAGTAATCCGACGCTCTTTCGGTAAGAGCCAGACCTCCGGGCCTTAATGCATCACCAATGATTGAACGCAATTCAGAAGCTATGCCATAGGAGGTCATCTGTTCATTTATCTTCAAGAATCTGCTCTACTTCAGCCATTTTACCGAGAGCAAGTTCTTCGGAAATAAACACAAAACCGCATTGAGGACACACAGGAAGCTGGGCCTTGATTTTATTGCCCATATAAATTAAGGTTGCAGGACCTACAGATAAAAAGATATTACATTTGTAGCATTTCCATCTCAGATCTTCGGGACTGGCATAATTATTTTTCATTACTTTTCCTTCCCCGAAACAACCATCCGGTGACTGTAGGCATTATATATTGTAAAACCATTATCAGAAGTCGTGTATTCTAACCAGAATGTGGTATTATACAGTTTCAACGAAGTTTTAAAATGCCTGGTGTCGGGGTTAAAAAACTTCTGGCCGCTTGTTTCGGCATGACGGATAACTTCTTCTAAATCAGTTACAAGTATTCTGCGATCCTCTAAGATCTGCCATACTTCGGAAGAAATATTTAATACTATTCCATCATTATCTTTTCTATTAGTCTCATCTTTTGCCCAAAGATCACTTAGTAAATCGTGTTTTAACCGTAAACGGTTTTCCTGCCGCTGTGACCATCCTGGTCGTTTACGGGCTGCCGGGACAGATTCGCCGTCTTTGTTAAAGATAAGATCCAGTATATGAACTGTTCGTTTTTCGGCTCCGGCAAGATTATCCCTGCAAACAGCACAATAGGTCACATAATCTGCCGAACTTTTGCCGGCCAGTCTTTTTATAACTGTTTTTGCCAAATCAGGATTAGCATTTTGCATAAGGCCGCCATAACCGCAACACTCTGCATATTCGCGTTTTGCTGTCAGCTCCAAAAAAGGCTGATCTATCTTTTGCAATAAATTACGAACATTGTTTTGCAGTGCTGATTCGTATCGTGTAGTACATGGATCATGCAATGCAAGAGGCACATCAGATTTTATAACGGTGCAATCGCGCGGCAGGCCGGTTTCGTCCAGAATGCTCCATAAAGATACTATATTGGCTTTATTAAGATTTTCCTTAAATATTTTATAACATGTGGAACAGGCTAAAATAATCTGGGGTCTGCCAAGATCCGCCCACTTGCCTGAAAATATTGAAAATTGCTTTTCAAAAAGCTCTTCTTCTCCGGCCCAGAATGCCGGAGCATTGCAACATCCCAGCATGAGGCCTACACCGCCGCTTAGCGTTTCTCTTAAGTGTGCATAAACATTTTTTACTTTATCAGGAGAAGAGGCGCAAAGCTGGCATCCCGGGAAAAAAACATATGCGCTCGATTCATGACCCGTTTCATGCTGGGCCATGGCAAACCGGTCGCTGTTGCTAAACTGCATATCAAGCAATGCAAATTCATGAGCCGATACCGGCATCTTGCCCTTTTGAACCATATCCCTTCTTGCTTCAAGACACAGCGTCTGCATTGCAAAATTTTCCGGGCATATTGCCTCACACAAGCCGCATAGGCTGCATGAATTAACCAGTTTATTGGCCTGCCGCGGCCCCATGACAATAGATGAGTTATTGTAGATTTCCCTGGAATATTTTCTGGGATAAGAACCGAACTTCTCAAGATAGGAACAAGCCTTGACGCATTCAAGACATTCACAGTGTAAACATCGGCCTGCTTCCTGCATTGCCTCCTGGGGTGTATATCCCGATTCATCATCCAGAGGCTTTACTGCCGTAGCAAAAGCAACATTATCAATATTGGTATAAAGACGGGTTGGAAAAGGGCCATCTTTTTCCCTTCCTGCCGTCTGCGATACCTTTTGCAAATAGCGATCTATGGAAGTTGCAGCCCAGCGGCCTTCTGCCGCCTGCCATACCGGAGACTTAGCTTTGTAATGTGAAAAACCTCCGGAAAAAACATTTTCCCGTTCTAAGAAATTTGAAGATAAGCCGCCGTCATCCGGCCCAACATAGAGGGCATCAAATCGATTTAAAAGATCAGAAAGAAACTTTTCATCATCAACAGAAGAATTTAATACCGCTTCAACACCCAGTGAGAACAGAATACCCAACTCTTCTCTCACCAGATCATGCGGTAACATTTCATCAGGCATTGAAAGCAGATTTTCTCCAAGTTCGCCACCTGCCTCAAATATTGTAACTTCGTAGCCCTTGCGAGACAAATCCCATGCTGCGGTTAGGCCACTTAGTTTACTTACTGCAATTGCAATACACTTTTCTTTTTTTGGAAGCGGTATAATCCGCTGCTTTGGTGCCTGTGTTTTCACACAAGCTTGCTCCAACATCCCAATCTCAATCGCTTGGCCGGCCCCTTTGCGTTTGCAATACTCTTTGCAAGGTGCATCGCATATACGGCCTAAAATACCGGGAAAAGGCATGGTTTTTCTTAAAATCTTCCACGCCTCTTCCCATTTTCCGCGCGCAACATTTGCTATAAAAGTACGGACATCTATATGAATAGGACAGGCTGCCGTACACTCAGGCGGTTCTTCCTGTATACATTTGCTTTCAATCAGCCGTAATTCTTTTTGATCCATAATAAACAATAGGGTTCAAATAGTAGAGACGCAAAATTTTGCGTCTCTACCTAATTTGAACCCTCGAACCCTTCTTTTTTTTATTTTTTCAAACCTGCCAGTACTTTTTCAGGCAAAGCAGGAAGCTTGGTGATTCTGACGCCTGTTGCATTTGCAATTGCATTGATAATCGCAACATGAGATGAGGTCAGAGGAAGCTCACCTACACCGGCTGCTCCAAAAGGTCCGTGTTCACGAGGTGTTTCCACATAATGGATATCAATTGAATCAGGGACATCTTTAGTATAGGGAAGACCGCAGGCAATCAGGTTTGTGTGCTTTTTCAGATCTTCAAAATCTTCCGTTAAAGCAAGCCCGATGCCCTGAGCGACTCCACCATAAATCTGGCCGTCTACTGCAAGGCGGTTGTTTATTTTACCTACATCGGCAAATACCGTGAACTTGTCCACCTTGGTTTTTCCAGTTTCTGTGTCTACAGTAACTTCAGCCATGAAAACGCCATACATGTAAACTGAAAACGGTGATCCCTGGGCATTTTCATCGCAGGGCGTACATACGGATGCCGTCCATGCACCAGAATACTTGAGCGGGATATTTTCGGCTACCATTTCATCGTATGTGCGGTAAGATCCGTCCGGTTTGCGCATGGCATTTAACAGCATTTCACAACCGTTTTTAATGGCGTTTCCTGTCACTACCTGCTGGCGGCTTCCGCCCGAAGGCCCGCTGTTTGGAACTTTTGCAGTATCATTCATCACAAGTTTGATCTGATCCGGTTTGATTGCAATAGGCAAAAGCCCTTCATGGCAGGTGCCTAAAGCGCCGATGTCTGCACCCTGACCATGATCTTCCCAGCCTGTGCTCAAAGTTACGCCGTCTTTTGTTAATTCAATGGCTATTTCGGAAGCATCAGGGCCGTCAAGTCCGCAACCGTAAATTCCTATGGAAACACCAACACCCTTTTTCTTGGACGGATTTGATCCTTTTTTACATTTTTCCATCGCATCCTTATATAAAGGCCGCAGTTTATCAATCATTCCAGAAAGACTGTATACATCCGGGGCCTGCCCGGTAGGTGTTGTATCTCCCTTGCGGTAAACATTGATAGAGCGAAGTTCAAGAGGATCCATGCCCATCTTTAAGGCCAGTTCATCCATTAAACTTTCAGATGCGAAAAAGCTTTGAGGCGAACCGTAAGATCTGAAAGCAGAACCCCAGGCATGGTTTGTACATACTGTCCTTCCCAAACCTCTGATATTTGGAGTACCGTAGCCCGCTCCTATAAACTGTGCCCCGCGCAGAGTAAGAAGATCTCCAAACTCGGAATAAGGTCCGTGATCAACGCTCCAGTCGCTTTCCATGGCAAGAAGTTTGCCACTCTTATCGGCGCCTAATTTAAGATTGACAAAGAAGGGAGAGCGTTTTCCGGTATATGTTATATGCTGAAAATAATCGTACTTTAATGTAACAGGTTTGTTTACGGCCATTGCAGCCACACCCAGCAGTGCCTCCATTGTTGGGCTGAACTTGTATCCAAAAGTTCCGCCGGCCGGGTTTTGTATTATTCTGAGTTTTTCCGGCTCAATTCCCAATCCCGGACAAATCATTGCATGATGAAGATGTATTCCAATGCTTTTGGATTGAATGGTAAGCCTTTCTTCTTCGTCAAAATAAGCAAGCCCAACGTCAGGTTCCATAGTAAGATGGGGCTGGCGCTGCAGATAAAAATTATCTTCAACTGTATATGCAGCCGAACTCATAACTGGCGCTGTTTCACCGCCTTTGGCAATTTTTTGTTCAAAATAAATATTTGGCGTTCCGGGATGAATTTCCATTGCATCTTCCGCCATAGCAGCAGGAGCACTCATATAAGCAGGAAGTTCTTCCAGACTCACTTTAACTTTATCTGCCGCTGTTTTTGCGTTGCTTTCCGTATCTGCCGCAACGATTGCAATGGCATCCCCGAATTGAAATACTTTCTCATCGCAAAGGATAGGACGATCCCAGCCGTCGCCTTTGTTTGTAGGAAAGGTAATCAAACCGGTAATCCGGTTCTTGCCTTTAACATCCTTATGGGTGATAACTTTAACGACCCCGGGCATTTTTTCCGCTTCCGAAGTATCTATGGAAAGAATTTTGGCATGTGAGGTTTTTGCCTGAACAAGAGCAAGACGAAGCGTACCTACAGGCATTTTAAGGCCGATATCAGCCCCGTAGTCTGTTACACCGGTTACCTTGTCAATAGCGCTGGGCCTTGGATACTTGCTCCCCCAGATCCGGTTGTCAGCAGGCATCTTGAATGCAAGATCATCCTCGGTTATTTCACCACGAAGGACTTTGGCAGCATCCACAACTGCGTCAACAAGGGGTATATAGCCGGTGCAGCGGCAGGCATTACGGTGTTTTTGAAACCAGTCTCTTACATCGTCTCTTGTGGGTTTTGGATTTGTATCAAGAAGGCCCTTTGACGAAACAATGAATCCAGGGCTGCAAAAACCGCACTGAGCGCCGCCATGCACGGTCCAGGAAAGCTGAAGCGGATGGAGTTTTTCCGGGCTTCCGATTCCTTCAATTGTTGTGATACAGGCACCTTCGGGAACCCTGTTCATTTTTGTAACACAGGATCGAACAACTTTTCCATCCAATAAAACCGAACATGACCCACACTGTCCCTGCCCGCAACCAACCTTTGTTCCTGTCAGTTTCAGCTGTTCGCGCAAAGTATCTGCTAATGAAGTTTCGGAGTCCGCCACAACAACAATTTTTTTCCCATTGACGTTAAGATTCTTCTTTATCATACCATTCTATCTCCTTTTAATTGAATTTCAATTATTACTTACTATGCCAAAAGCAAAATGATTTGCTATGTTTCTATCAGTAGTAGATAAACCCGCAGAAAGCCCATTAACAGTTAAAGGTCGGATAATCACGGGCCTATAAAAAAGTCTGAACCGTTTCAACCGGAACAGCAAACCGCCTTCTCCATAAATTGTTTCGTGGAATATGAATAAATCTGAAATTTATTAACATTTCTTAATCCAAAGATTTATCGCTGTTTGCATCGAAGAGTTTCACTTAGCTTAAGCAACGGAAGGTAGATGGAAAACTCTTTTTCCCTGCATAAAATTTCGGTTTTCTTGCTTATTCTGCATATGTCATAATTGACATATGTCGTAATTGTCATTAGAATAGGTTCCAAAATATGTCAATAAAAAATAACTAAAAATAAGGGAATTGAAAATCAAACTGGATTTAAATACAACAGATACTCATCATTCAGCCATTAAACTCTAAAAATCTGCTAAACACCTGTTGCAATTCAAACTGTCACACCTTATAAAGTATTGGAATTTTATAGTTCAGGATTAATGTAGTTTCCATTGTCAAGCCGCTTCATGGATAATCCGTTGCAAAACTATATGAACTCGTATAATAAGCTTCAAAATACCCTTTTTCATAGCTGTTTTTATAAGATACAAGTTCGTATTATTTATTTTACTGACTTTAGGTAATAAGACATAAAATAATTTTTATATGAAAATTCTCAGTTATAAAAAATCACTATCCATTCTTATTTTTCTTCTGTGCTTCTGCATGAGCATCTTCTTGTGGCAAAATCAGAATAAATATGATCGCACTTTGATTATGCATCAAACAAATGCCTCGGCAGAACAGATACAGATTCGTATAGAAGGCATGATGACTTCAAGGATAGCTTCCCTGGATTTGCTTGCCCGGAGATGGGTGGATAGAAGCCCTCCTGATTTCAGCAAACAGCGTTTTATCCGGTTCGCAGAAACTGTTTACGGACACTACCCCGGTATCCACGGCATCAACTGGATCGATCCTGAGGGGATGTTTCAATGGGCTTTCCCGGAGCAAAATAATACAGAACTAAAAGATAAAAATATCCGTCAGATGGATGCCGGTATTCGCAGCACTTTCGAAAGAGCCCAAAAAACTCTTGAATTCGAAACATCACCATGTCTTGGAATCAAAGATAGAGAAATTTACTTTTACACATTCTGGCCTCTGGTCTTTAGAGGCAGCATACAGGGCTATTTTTGCGGCGTGTTTCAAGTTCAGAAAATTATGGACATTTGCCTTGGAAAAAATATGGAGAAAAATTTTTGTATCCGATTATATGAAGATGGTCAATTAATTTATTTGAATGAAAAGCAGCACAAACACCAGGATGAATCTTTTTATAACAGGTTTCGTGTTATTCGAGCTATCAGTTTTCCGGGAAAAACCTGGCAGATGTATATTGAACCAAGATCATCAGTATTTGAATCTAAAGACATTTCAAACCGTTTTTTTCTTTTTTTTGCAATTACAATATCCTTTATTCTTTCAGTGGTTTTTTTTCTTTTTCTTCAGCGCATGGGAATGTACCGCAATGCCAGAGACAGTGCTCTTGATGAAATTGAAAAAAGAATACATACGGAAGAGGCTCTTCGGGAAAATGAAAAAAAGCTGGAATATACCATGGAAAAACTGGTTGCAAAAAATACCGAGATGGAGTCTTTCCTGTACTCGATATCACATGATCTGAAAACACCAATTGTAACAATTGATGGTTTTATAGGCGCATTGCGCGAAGACTTTGGAAATGATCTTCCGAAAAGCGCTCAAAGCTATTTTGAATACATAAGTGACGCCACAAAAAAAATGGGGCTTCTTATAAATGATCTCATTGAACTATCACGTATTGGCCGGGTAAATGAGAAAAAAATGTCGCTGCCGTTTGGAGAAATTGTTGAATCGGCTACGAGTATGCTTAACCCGCAAATTGAAGCTAAAGGCATTTCTTTAAATATACAACAGGATCTTCCGGTTGTATACGGTGAAAAGAAACGACTGGTTCAGGTTATTGAAAACCTTCTATCAAATGCAATTAAATATATAGGTAAAGACAACCCCGTGCCTCAAATTGAGATCGGGCACAAAAAAAATGGTGTGCAGGATGTTTTTTTTGTTAAAGATAATGGCATAGGTATACAGCAAAGGTATCAAAAAATTATTTTCCAGGTATTCCAACGGCTGCCCGATGCAAAAAAAGCAGGGGAAGGCACCGGCATAGGGCTTGCTATAGTGGAAAGGGTAATTAAACATCATGAAGGAGAAATCTGGGTGTCATCCGAACCCGGAAAAGGAAGTACATTTTTCTTTACACTAAATAAAAGTGAGGTTTAAGATGATATATGAACCATTGAGCATACTTCTTGTAGAAGATGAAAAAGCTCATGCAGAGTTAACAAAGCGGGCGATCCGCAGAGCAGGCAATGTTAACCGTATCATAGTTGCAGGCGATGGTGAAGAAGCGCTGGATTATCTTTATAACAAAGGCAAATACGCTGATAGACTTAAAAATCCTACAGTAGGACTGATACTGCTTGACATAAAACTTCCCGGAATAGATGGCATTGAGGTGTTAAAACAAATCAAGGAAGATCCCAAACTAAAAAAAATTCCCGTTATCATGCTTACAACCTCTGATCGGGAAGAAGATATTGATAATTCCTACGATCACTATGCAAACAGCTACCTTACCAAGCCTGTGGGATTCAAGGAATTTGAAGAAAAAATTATGCAGTTAAATTCTTACTGGCTGCTTATTAATGAGCCGCCGGTATTTGAAGAATAGATACTTCACTTTCATAAGGATTTGATATTATAATGGATGATAAAGCAAAAACTCTGCAAGTTGCCATTATCGAAGATGAGGATGCACATTATTTTCTCATAGAACGTGCTATTATAAAAAAAATTCCTTTCTCCTCGATACATTCTTTCAAGTCTGCCGGTGAATTTCTGGAAAAATTTATTGAAACCAGTTTTGATATCATCGTTACCGATTACCAGCTTCCGGACATGACCGGCATAGAGCTTTTGGAAATTCTAAACAACGAAGGAAATAAAATTCCTGTCATCATGGTTACCGGTCAGGGAAATGAGATGGTTGCCGTGCGGGCCATGAAGCTTGGAGTCTGGGATTATCTGGTAAAATCCAATGATTTTTTTTCCCTGCTTCCTATGGTTATAGAAAAGGTTGCCCACGAGCGAAATCTTGAACTGTCCTTACAAAAAAGCGAAGAAAGATTCAAAATTGTTTTTGAAAACTCACCCATAGGCATAGGACTTTACGATTCCAAAGGATACCCGATAGAGATAAACAATTCTCTTATGAATATATTCGGAATATCCGATTCTAAAGATTTAAAAAAATTTACAATACATGATGACGTCAATATGACTGATTCAATAAAGACAAAATTATTTAATGGTGAAACAGTTTGCACCGAATTATGTTATAATCTGGATTTGGCAAAAAAAGCAGCCCTGTTCAATACAATAAAATCAGGTACCATTGATATTGATTTACTTATCAGAAAGTTAGGCTCTATAGACGATCATGGCTCATCAGGGTATTTAGTTATTGTCCAAGATATTAGCGAACGCAAAAATGCTGATGCAAACATTCACAGGCTTTCACAGCAACTGCTTCAGGCTCAGGAAACGGAAAGACAGATGATTTCCCGTGACCTGCACGACAAAATTGCCCAGGATCTTTCCATGCTTAAAATCGGATGTGAAACCCTTTTCGACAATAATGGTCATCCGACTGAAGATATTAATAAAAGAGTTTCACAAATATCGGATATACTTCATGGGATAATAACTGCTGTAAGGGATATGTCTTACGATTTGCGGCCTCCCGGTCTTGATCAATTCGGCATAGAATCAACTATATATCAATACTGCGAGGATTTTTCTGAAAAAACCAATCTGAATATCGACTTTAATTCGGCAGGTATTAATGACATAAACCTGAACCCTGATATCGAAATAAATCTCTATCGTCTGGTTCAGGAAGGACTTAATAACATCAGGAAACATGCAGATGCCGACCATGCTATTATAAAGATAGTTGCTTCTTATCCTAATATCATCCTGCGAATAGAAGATAACGGCAAGGGATTTGACGTAAATAAACGTCTGGCCGGATTGACGAATGAAAAACGAATGGGGCTTCGCAGCATGGAAGAAAGGGTGAGTTTGCTTGAAGGCAAAATGGCAGTAACTTCTCATCCGGGCAAAGGAACAAAAATCTTCATAGAAATTCCCTGCAAGGAGAAAAACAATGGCCTCGAAAAAAACTGTTCTGATTGTTGATGATCACCCCCTTTTCAGACAGGGAATCAAAGCACTCTTAGACAAACAACCGGGATACGAGGTTGTAGATGAAGCCGGTAGCGGCAAGGAAGCGATCCAGAAGGCAAAAAAACTTAAGCCGGATCTTGTTGTAATGGATATATCTCTGCCGGATCAAAGCGGTATTGATGCTACCCGTGAAATAATCGGTTTTCTCCCTGCAACACGTATCATGATTTTAAGCATGCATTCCAAGATCGATTATATCGCAGAAGCATTCCAGGCAGGTGCTTTTGGGTATGTAGTAAAAGAATCAGCGGTTGACGGACTCATAAAAGGCCTTGATATCATATCGAAAGGTGAATATTTTCTAGACAACTCTCTTTCGCATGAAGTAGTTAACCGCTTAATGGAAACCCCCACAAACAAAACAAAAGTAAAAGACCTTGCTTATGGAGCCCTTACTCCAAGGGAACAGGAAGTATTGCGGCTGCTGGCGGAAGGAATGACTCCAAAGGTTATAGGAGAAAAACTTTTTATCAGCCCGAAGACAGTTGAAAACCACCGGGCAAATATCATGAGCAAACTTGACCTTCACAGCACCCTGGATCTGGTCCGTTATGCTGCCAAACTCGGCCTTATTGATGTAGATCTATGGAAGGGCTGAAGAATCAAGTTTTTTTAAAGCCCATAAAATCATGTGTCTCGCCCTGGGTATAATTCCTAATAAATTGTATCTTTCACCCTATTTACATAGCCTGGATTTCTGGTTTATTTTAGCAAAGTAAATTCTTTATGCCAGACTTTTAAAAAAGCAAATACCCATACGATTCGAACAAGCTGCAATCGGAATATTCTTTTGGGAAATGCTGCAAAAAAAGCCTCATAACGAATTGGAGATATTCAATGGATAATATAAAAACCATACTTAGTGCCAAAGCTCCCGGTAACCTTACCGAAGCTCTTGCAAATTGGCCAGTACGGGAAAAATACAATATATCACCCAGCGACTGGCGGGATCAGGTTTTTTATTTTCTGCTGCCCGACCGCTTCTCCAATGGGAAAGAACGCCCGAAAAAACTTCTTGATGCAGATCTGAGTACAGATGCCGGTCTGGCCAGAATACATGCTTTACGCGGAAAAGAATGGTGTTGGGATAAATGGCAGAATTCCGGCGCAAACCGCTTTCAGGGAGGTACGTTGGCCGGAGTTCATTCCAAGCTGGATTATCTTAAAAATCTCGGAATAACTACCTTATGGATAGGACCTGTATTCCGGCAGCGAATAGAACTCAATACATATCATGGATATGGCGTGCAGGATTTTCTTGATATTGATCCCGGTTTTGGCAGCCGACGCGATTTAATTGATCTTGTAAATGCCGCACATGACAGGAATATGTATGTTGTGCTGGATATTATCTTCAACCACTCCGGATGCAACTGGCTTTATGATACAAGCAGCGGCGATATTTTTCAGCCGGGGTATCTTCCGCCTTTTGGCAGTTACAGCCCCATCTGGCCGCGAAACGGATTCGGCTCGGCAATCATGGATACTGAACAGGCATTGGGACGTGATGATTATGTCTGGCCGGTTGACTTACAAGGTTTACGGCATTATCTTCGAACAGGAAGCGGCGATCTTGGTAAAGGCGACATAGACGATGATAATGCCGAACATAAAAGGACGGATTTTTGCGATCTTCGCAAATTCGACCTTTTTTCCAACGACACACTGGGTTTTTTGATTCTTGTTTACCAGTACTGGCTGGCTCTTACCGATATAGACGGCTACCGTATTGATACTTTTAAGCATGTGACATTTGAACAGGCCAGAAATTTCTGCAATGCGCTAAAAGAATATGCGGAAGATATTGACAAGGATGATCTGTTTCTTGTAGCAGAAGTTGCAGGAGGTAATTCCCCGCAAGATCAATACCTTGATGTCACGGGACGGAACTTAAATTCCTGCCTGGATATCGGCGAACAACGGGAAATCCTCTGCAATACGGGCAAAGGCATAGAAGCTTCCGCCAGGTTTTTTGCCGGTTTTAACTATTATGATAAAGGCATGGGTTCACATCGCAACTGGGGTTCCAGACATCTTAGCGTTGCGAATGACCATGATCATGTGTTCGGATCAAAGCTCAGACTTGCCGTTGACGCTTCCAATGATCGCCAGGGTGCGGCCGTAACCGCCGTGCAGCTTTTTACTCTGGGGATTCCATGTATTTATTATGGCACTGAACAGGGCCTGGCCGGTGGCGCAGAGCCCGATCAGCGTAAATATTTAAACGGCTGGGGCAGCAATGACTGCCTGCTGCGTGAAGCAATGTTCGGCCCCTTACATCCAAGAGCATCGGGCTTTGCCGGAACACTGGGAAAAACCGACAGGGCTTTACCCGGCTTTGGCCCCCACGGCACTTGCGGATGGCATGTATTTAACACAAAGCACCCGGCATATGCGCGTATCGCCATGTTGTCGGAAATACGTAAAGCATTTAAACCATTGCGCCGCGGCCGGCAGTATCAGCGGCAAATTTCATTTTTCGGCAATAAATTCGCTTTCTGCGGTGCAGGAGAAATTATAGCCTGGTCACGCATATTTGATGATCAGGAAATGCTGGTAGTCATCAATCCTCATGGAACCCAAAGGCGCGGAGGCAGAGTTTTAGTTGATGGCCACTTGTCCGCCGAAGGCATGCAGATAGTAGCTAATACTGATCCTGCAGCTCCTGAACAGATGAAGGCAGGTGCAATTGTGAATGTCGATTCATTGAACGGGTATATGTTTGTGAGTCTGGATAAATGGCTGCTTGGTCCTTCGGAAACTATGGTGCTGGCCAATCGCAGGGCAATAGAAGCCGCTGCATTAAGCTGGAATATATAATAGTACATAAATAATTTACAGAAAACACCTCATTAAACTGCAAAAAGGTGCGGTATGGTGAATATGATGAATATACATAATGAAAAACCCGTCCAAATGGTTTCGGATGGGGCTGTTGCTGAAATGGAAACGCTGCTTTTGGTCGATGACGAAAAAGCCATACTGGAGCTTTGCAGATTATTTCTGGGAGATATGGGATATATCGTATTAACTGCCAATTCTCCTTATGATGCGATTCGTCTTGCTCAGGATTATAGCGGAAAGATTAATATGCTGATAACGGATATTATTATGCCTGTTATGAACGGCCTGGAACTTGCGGAAACACTCAGCTCTATAAGACCTGATATTAAATGCGTTTTCATTTCGGGATATCCGCCTGAAACAATCTTTACTGCCAGGATGTATGAAAGAGGTGTGAATTTTATACAAAAGCCATTTAAATTGAAAGATTTTGCTGACAGAATACACAATATACTGAATAATTAGTAAATATGAATCATTTTCAATTTAGTTGAACATTGACAAGGGGAAAATAGTTCGTAAGCTCATAAGTTCGTAAGCTCATAAGCTAATAAGTTCATAAGCTCATAAGGGAAAGACAGTTTATGAGCCCGGTTTTCGATTTACTGTTAACCGTCAGCTGTCAACCGATAACCGCCAACGGTATTTCTACAGATATTCTCGTCCCAATACCTGGTTTAGACCGTATTTTCATACGCCCCCCTGCAGCTCTTGCTCTTTCCATCATAACCCGAAGCCCCATTCCAAGTGATCCTTTAGACAGCTCTTTAACAGCTTCAAAACCGGTTCCGTTATCAGTTATATTAAGTTTTATTTTCGAACCGGCACGAATCAATTCGACAAAAGCTTTTTCCGCTAGCGCATGCCTTTTAACATTGCGAAGCCCCTCCTGAACAATACGGTAAAGATTGATCTGAGCATTTTCTTCCAGTTGAATACTCTCCAGACCTGAGCAGGAAAACTCTACAGATAAGCCTGTTTTTTTCGCATACATTGTACAATGTTCTCGAAGGGCCTGAGGCAGCCCCAACTTATTCAGGCCGGGAGGCCTCAAATCGTACGACAGATCGCGCACAGAGCCGATACAATGGCGAAGTAAACCGGACAGCTTTTCAATCTCATGCCGTAAGTCGGAAGACAATCCTTTCTTTTCGGTCAAGAGACCATCACAAGTTATCTTAACCGCAGCAAGGTCCTGGGCCACATGGTCGTGCAGATGCCAGGAAATCACCTGGCGTTCAGTTTCCTGTGCCTGTAATAATTGACCGCTGAGTTGACGCACACGATCTTCCGCCTTTTTCTGCTCCGTAATATTTTTTGCACAGCCCCGGTATCCCGAAAGATTCCCCACCTGGTCATAAAGAGGCAGGCCGTTTGTTACCAGAAATACTTCTTCTCCTCCCTTGGTTACCCACCATGCACCAATATCGACAACGGATTTTCTTTCATTGCCAAGTTTTGTAACAGTATCGGTAAACGCTGTTGCCTCATCTTTTCTGATAAATTCCATCGGCGATTTTCCGATAAGCTCTTCAGGAAAATAGCCCATTACATCTAATACCTTTCCGGTAGCAAACCTGAACTTAAATTCTTTATCCAACTCCCAGATCCAATCGGTTGTGCTTTGCGAAATATCATGGAAAAGGCACTCTTTTTCCCGGACTTCATTTAGCAGGCGTTTTTCAAGAGTGATGTCAACCCAACTTGACAGATAGTAGAGAGACCTCCCCGATTCCTTGACAGGTAAAGAATATATGTGCACAATAAAATCTTCGCCGTTTTTATTTCTAAAAACCTGTTCAAACCCGCTAACTCCCTTTGAGAATAGTTCCTGAAAAGAGTGCATCGTCTCATCAAGCACTTCTTCTCTCCACCATGGATAGGGAGGCTTTTGCCCAATAATTTCAATACTAGAAAAGCCGGTTTGTCTCTCCATGGCAGGATTTACATATTTAATCGAAGCATCCTGATTTACAACCTGGATTGGAATCGGACTGTTTTCCACCAGACTTTTGCTGAACCTTTCGTTTTCTTTCAACGTTTTTTCAGTCTTTTTGCGTCTTGCAATCTCGGTTTTTAAGGCCTGATTAGAGCTTTTCAACTGCTTGGTCCGTTCCTCAACCTGGGCCTCCAATTCACTGCTGGCCTTTTCATGCACAAGTTTTATATCTTTGAGAGCACTTAAATCCGTCGCAACGACTCTAAGTTCACGAAGCAGATTATCATCATCAAGCACTGGAACCATATGTATATGAGCAAAAAGTCCCGACCCGTTATTTTTCAAGCGTAGCTCACAGGACTGCTCTTTTGAGGTATTCACAACTTTTTTCAAGTACAGGTAGTAGTTATTTTGAGATTCCGGAAGAACAAATCGTGAAAAGTGAGCTCCGATCAAAGCACTTCTTTTCACACCCAAAAGAGCTGCAATTGTCAAATTGGCCTGAGCAATCCGGTTTTGGCTATCCAGAGTAAAATAGCCTACAGGTGCAAGGTCGTAAAGCTCGAAATATCGGTTTAATGAGACGTTAAGTTCAGCATGGACCCTTTGGAGTTCCTCATTCTGCATTTCAAGCTCAATATGCTGCACCTCAAGATCGTGGATAAGCGCATCCACATCTTTATATGGCAATTTTTTTTTGCTTTTATTTCTTTGTGTGTAAGCAGTTTCCGCCCTGTTTCTAAGGCTCGGGGTCTCTGTTTCATATCCACTGTTTTTCATGGTAGTTTTATTTTCACGTTGGCCCATATTATGTCCGAATTTGAAGTTTAGTTTGGCAAGAGCCCTTGCATAACATCCGATCTAAAGCCATATCGAAGTCTTTCGAGTTATTCAAAACTCTATTTCTAAAAAACATTACATCAATTTACCTGCATGTCAAATTTTTTGCTGACAATTCCTTAAAACGGGAAAAACCCCTATCCAATTAAGTCCTTCCCCCTATTTACAAAGCCGGTAATTCTAGTTATTTTGACAAAAATAGCAAAGATATTTGAATGCTGTGGAAATAATAGAAATAGTGGAGGAGTTAAATGGAACTTACCAAATGGAATCCTTGGAGAGAAATCGAGAGGAAATATTCTCCTGTTTCAATCAGCTTTTAAATCGTTTTGAGAAATACTTTGATTTCCGTAAACAATAAAAAATGCAAGTTGTTTTAATGGGTAGATCCTGAGTTTCGCATTACTGCTTAATAGAAATTTAAAATCGGAAAGGACTAAGTCATGCGTGATAAAATAAAGGTCTCAAATGTAAAAAAACTCGAGTGTAATGTTGGCTATGTTAAAAAAAGTCCTTGCAGAGATTGCAGCTTAAGGAAGAAACTTCCGGATTGTTCCAATAAATGCAAAACAATTAGCCAATTGCAGGCAACATTGGTTGATGTAATCTCATGCTCAAATAATTATTCCGAACTTGAAGCATTTTCACTGTCGTATCAGAATTTCTGATCCGCAAAGGAATCCATTAGCCTGCTTCTTTGATGTCTTGGTATGGCAGAAGAGATAATAAATGGAAACCTAATAAAAAATATCTTTAACATCAAAAAGATATCAATAATAGGGGTTAACGGTATGGCGTCAAATTTTAAAATTATTACCAGTCAAAGCAAAGGCAGCCTTCATATTGATCTGATAGGTGAATTTGACGGTTTTTCAGCAATAGAACTGATAGAAATTTTGAAAGATAATTGTGCGAACGTTAAAAATATCTTCATTGATACGAGCAGCCTTTTTTTAATTCATCCTGTAGCACTGGATATTTTTCAAAAGGAATGCCTTTCGAATAATTCTTTTCAGGATCTTTTATTCATTGGAAAATATGGAAATATCATGGAACCTCAAACAAGCGAATCATTCTGGTATTAGTTTATCATAGGAGAAAATATATGAGCGCCATCAACCTTGCAATAAAGCTTGAAAGCAGTCAATCCGCGTTTGATACAAAGTCGGGATATAAACCGCTTCCATGTGTTGGGGACAGAAAGGGAAAGTATTCTTTCTGTGGTTATCACCAGGCAATTCTGCCTATGGATGAAGAAATTGCGGTTGGATTCGGTTATGCATTGTTAACAAAAAACAATGAGCGCGTATATTTATATGATGAAATGACGGCACCCGATTATAACAATTGCATGACTGTGGCTCAGGCTGAAGAAATAGCTGCAGCAGATTCAAAACATGACTGGCGGATACACCTTATTGCTCCATTGAGCGAGCGCCACTACCAGCGGCAGGGCAAGCGAAATTGGATTTTATATGAAACAGGCGCCGGATTTGCATGAGAAAATAGACGCGCTTTTTACGAGCCAGTCGGGATTTGTATCAAATCAATGAAAAAAATCATGAGGCAGTTAGAGCCTCTTTGAAACTCTGATGCTATAAAATAGCTGTGAAAGGAGAGTATAAAATGGCAGCAAATTTTAAAATCCAGATTTTTAGAAACAGTGAAAATATTCATCTGAAATTATCTGGCGATTTCGATGGAAATTCAGCATATGAATTAATCAATACCATAAATGGGTTAAGCTATAAAGCCAAGCTGTTCGTGCATACCAGCTCTTTAAAACAACTCAATGATTTCGGCCTTGAAGTTTTCCGCAAAAATCTTCCCAGCCTTAATGTACGCCCGGCTTCATGCTGGTTTACAGGAGATAAAGCAAACGAATTAATTCCAGATAAAAACACCACTTTTGTTGTAGCATATCAGTAGAGAAAGGAAATTTCCAATATGTACTCGGCATTACCGGCAAAAAAAGATAACACATTTTTATTCAGAGATCACACTGACTATATCGAATATTGTCTGAATCAGGCAAAATACAATCTCTGTCATTTTCAATCAATAGCTGAAATTAAACAGAATGAACCGGATATCAATGCATATGAAAATATAGATGCCCTTGAAGAATTGAAACACGTTTGTATTCTTGATGAAAATTGCTTAAGTGATGTTGACAGGAATAGAGCCCTCAAATGTATTTTTGAGGGTAAACTGTTTTCAGAGCATACTTTTGCAGGAGAAGCAACACGACTTGGCCTCGGCACGAAATATATGATTAATATTTCAATAGATCTCTCTATTGATAAAATCGCAAAATTAATGTCAATGGAAAACGGCGTGATCATTTCGAAAGAAGAAGTATTGCAACAATCAGGCTGCTATCCTGAAGAACTGCTTCCGTTATCCCTCGGCACAAGACATATGCTTCAATTTTCATTCGATATTGTTAAGCTCGCAAAAAAGCATAATTATGATCCTCAAAAGGCTCTCTCAAATCAAAAGATGCTTATCGTGCTTAATGAGTTAACTAGTAATGAAATTGTTAACGAATTTATTGAAAACAGATTTTTTGGTTTCAACAGACAAAATGTATTATTTATGGTTCAGGAAGCGTATCACGGCATCAATATGGTAAATAGCCGGTTTATTTATGATAAAAGTTCTCAAAAACGGCTTCATAACCATGGCCAGCTGGCAATGCAGCAAACCATGGATAACCAGATTTTTACAATCGATAACAAAGGCCAAAGGAGTTATCTTGCATCAGAAGTGTTTGGAAATGTCCTGAAACAAATGGACGACAAAATTTCTTATAATATCGAAGATATGGGATATTTAATAGAATCGATTGATTATGAAAGTTTAGCTCTTGCGCTGAAAAAAGGCAATGCCGGATACAGAATGCTGATGGAAATCGTGCATAACAACCCGCATAATCCTCAAAAAGGAGGCATGGCTGCTTTTGACAGGAAACTCAAAAAAAATGTGATCATTGAGGCCTACCGGTTAAAAGGCATAAAAAATCATGAAATAAAATCTCTTAACAAGAACTTTAATCATTATCCCAAACCTTATGAATCGTGGGCATTATTGAAAGAACAGTGTCTGAATATGGCAATATCTGTAAAAAACGACTATATATATTTTCAGCCTGTTCAGGGTGATATAAATTTTCTTGTAAAAACCGAATTTTTCAGAAGAAATAAATTAAAACCTATTAATGCATGGAAATCTCCTTTATCAACTCCACTGGCAATAAAGTACATGCGTTTGCAGGATCTGCAAAAAGGTTTCAGAGAATATTCCTCTTCACTGATAGGATCGGCCAAAACTTTTTGTACTTCCTCATTTAAGCTGAAAGTTATGGCTTAAGAATTCAAACGATTCTGCTCTCACTCAAGACAGGAGCTTAAATGATCTCGGTCTGGTGATGGATTATTTTTACTAACCCATCAATATTCTATTTGCCTTAATAACTTTAGCTCTATATAATAAAAATCATGTTTATGGAATGATAACTTGTTTTAAATTCTAAATTAATAATATTTTTTATTTAACAAAGGAGCAATTGTATGAAAAAATTTTGGGCAACACTAATGTTTTCTGTTTTTGCATTATTAACTTTATTTATGACATCAGGTATTGCCGAAGATCGACAAGGTGCATTTACAGTTACACCAAATATCGGCTGGTACTTTTTTGAAGGGAACCAAAACTTAGATGACGGAATTACATCCGGTATAAATCTTGGATATAGCATCACTAAAAACTGGGCTGTGGAAGGATCAATTAATTATATCGATTCCGACCGCAAAGATTTTAAAGATTCTGAAGTGA
>JAHIFE010000073.1 GCA_018901125.1 Pseudomonadota bacterium
AAGGTTCCGTTTATAGTAGGTGGAACCGGACTTTACATAAAAGCTCTGGTTCACGGTCTGTTCGACGCCAAACCTTCGGCAGATAGCGATTTTAAAATTCATCTTAAAAAACAGGCCAAAGAATACGGAACTCAATTTTTATACGATCAACTTAAAAAACTTGATTCCAAAGCCGCAGACAAAATACATCAAAATGACACATTCAGGATAATAAGAGCATTGGAAGTGTTTGAGTCAACAGGCGTGAGCATTGCGGAGCATCAAAAAAAGCATGGTTTTTCGGAAAACAGGTTTAATGTTTTAAAGATCGGCCTTAATATGGAAAGAGAAGCACTTTACAGGCAAATAGAAAAAAGAGTCGATTTTATGATTGAAGCCGGTTTTGGAGATGAGGTAAAGCGGCTTCTTGATATGAATTATGCAGCAGATCTTAAATCAATGCAATCTATTGGATACCGCCATATGACAGATTATATAAAAGGGCGCATCAGCTTAGATGAAGCTATACGCACACTAAAGCAGGACACCAGAAGGTTTGCAAAACGCCAGTTAACATGGTTTAATGCCGATTCCGATATCATATGGGTAAGACCTGATCAGGTTGAAGATATTAAAATATTTGTCGGGAAATTTCTAAATACAGGAAGTAATTTACAGTGACATCTTTAGAAAAAAACGCATCCCGCTTTTTAGTTGAAAACATAAGCCTGTTGCCCAAAGGCCGAGTCCTTGACATAGCAACGGGTGAAGGACGAAATGCCGTTTATCTTGCAAGCCAGGGTTTTAAAGTGGAAGGAATAGACATAACAGAGGAAGCTATAAAAATTGCCGAAAAAACTGCCAGGCAATCGGGGGTGGATATCAGCGCCCATGTTGTCGATCTTGAGAAAGACTCATATATCACCAAAGACAGTTATGATGTCATTGTCTGCTTTAACTACCTTCAAAGAGCGCTCATACCACATATAAAGGCAGGCCTTCACAAAGGCGGTTTTATTGTGTATGAGACATATACAATTGATCAGATTCAGTTCGGAAAACCACGAAATCCTGATTTTCTTTTAAAGCACAATGAATTGCTTGATATGTTTTATGATTTCAGATGTCTTCGATATCATGAGGGAATTGTTGAAAATAGAAAGGCAGCTGCGGGGATAATTGCACAAAAGACGGCTTCGTAAAAATTCCCTCTGTTGGGGAAGAACCAGGAATCGGGGTTCGGGAAAAAGGCTCAAGGAACAAGGAACAAGGAAAAAAGTTCATAGATTCTTGAGAAGGTATTTATAGGCTCATCTATGGTTCACAAAACAATACAATATAGCCACTTTCAAAACGTTTCAGTTTGGCCAATCTCTGCGTTGGGCTCAAATTTCAAATAATTGTCGGGATACAGAATTTATGAAAAAGGTCTGGATAGCTGTTTTTATGTCAGTGCTGTTGTGGTCAGGGATAAAACCTGAAGATTATTTTACATGGTTCCTGGAAGTACTTCCGGCTTTAATCGGCTTTTGTATTCTGGCGATAACATACAAGAACTTCAGACTTACAGGTCTGCTATATCTTCTTATCCTGCTGCATTGCATGGTGCTGATGACAGGCGGCCACTACACTTATGCGAAAGTTCCCTTATTTGACTATCTTAAGTTGTTATTCGGCTTTGAAAGAAACAACTATGATAAAGTCGGACATTTTATGCAGGGTTTTGTCCCTGCGATAATCTCCAGAGAAATTCTTATAAGGAATAAGGTCGTAAACTCAAAAAGCTGGCTTAACTTTATAATAATTGCAATATGCCTTGCCTTAAGCGCATTCTATGAACTGATTGAGTGGGCTGTAGCAGTAGCAACAGGAGATTCAGCCGAAGCATTTTTAGGGACACAAGGCTATATCTGGGATACGCAAAGTGATATGGCATTTGCTCTGGCAGGCGCAATCATAGCTTTAATCACACTGGCGCGTTTGCACGACCGGCAGTTAAATAAAATGCTTTGAAATTATAAAAACAATTAAGAACATTGACATAGCGGCAATTTATTCTTAAGATGCAAAAGAATCTCGTTAGGGGGGCCGTCAAACGGCTGAGAATCGACTCTTAACCACCTGATCAGGATAATGCCTGCGAAGGGAAACGAGTTTTTAGCACTTAAGCTTTAAAATCCGCCGTTTCTCATGATGACACAAATGCATTATTACCCCTTTTGACCGCCTTAGCGTAAATAATGCTAAAGCTTTTTACGAGTGAGCCACTTTCAAAATAAGAAGAAACACATATGACACAGCTTGAAGATGCTTTAAACGGCAAAATAACCGAGGCCATGAAACAGGTAGCAGAATATGAAGGGTTAATCGGCGAGGAAATACGCGCAGGAGTTGCAACAGGAGAGATTGTAATTCCCAAAAACATTAACCATGATTTTATGGCACGCGGTGTGGGAAAAGGGCTTAAAACCAAGATAAACGCCAACATAGGAACATCGCCCAGCCATTTTAATCTTGATGAAGAGTTGAAAAAACTCGATGTTGCGGTTGAAGCAGGCGCCGATGCCGTTATGGATCTGTCAACCGGCGGAGATATTTCTCTGATTTTAAAAAAAATACTTGAACACTCCAAAGTAATGATCGGAACTGTTCCTGTTTATAAATCGGTGTCAAAAATAATTTTTGAGGGCAAAGCCAGTACTGAGTTGACTGTAGATGAAATTTTTGACGAAATTGAAAACCAGGCTAAAACAGGAGTGGATTTTGTTACTGTACATTGCGGCATCACCCGTCAAACTGTAAATGTGCTTAAAAATTCAAACAGGTTGATGGGAATAGTATCCCGGGGCGGTAGTCTTATGACCGAATGGATACTTGTAAATGAAAAAGAAAACCCTCTCTATGAATATTACGACCGCCTGCTTGATATAGCCCGAAAATATGATGTAACGCTTTCTTTAGGAGATGGCTTACGTCCTGGAACTATATGTGATGCAGAAGATAGAGCCCAGATCTCAGAGCTTGTGGTTCTTGGAGAACTTGCACAGACAGCAAGAAAAGCAGGAGTCCAGGTTATGATTGAAGGCCCCGGTCATGTTCCTCTTAACCGGATTGCTGCTGATATGAAACTCCAGAAACGCTTATGCGGCAATGCTCCATACTATGTTTTGGGACCGCTGCCGACTGACATAGCACCTGGCTATGATCACATAGTGTCTGCTATAGGAGGTGCTATCGCCGCAGCAAACGGAGCCGATTTTCTGTGTTATGTCACACCCGCCGAACATTTAAGCCTGCCGACGATTGATGATGTGCGGGAAGGAGTAATCGCCTCCAAAATTGCCGCTCATATCGGAGATATAGAAAAAGGTGTAAAAGGGGCCTGGGATCGTAATAAAAAAATGTCAGAAGCCCGCAAACGGTTTGACTGGAAGACCATGTTTGATCTGGCTATAGATCCTGTTAAAGCCTGCAGGATAAGAAACAGCACTGAAGACAAGGACAGGGATGTATGCACAATGTGCGGCGATATGTGCGCCTTAAAAACTTATGAACGCGCAATGGCGAGCTCGTCTTCTGATAAAAATAATGATTAAAGATAAATCTTGACTAGAATATTTTTTGATGTATAAACGCGCCAGAATCACTTTGACAATAATTTCTAATCGGAGATAATAACAGAATATGGAACCTCCTGGCCGTAGAGGAACAATAATCTATAGGCAATGGTTCACGGCTTTTAATAAATGTATCCCGGAATAATTTCTTTTCATCCATAACAACTTCTTTTTGTGGATTTCCGGATACAAGCAACCGGAACCCACAGCCATTTTTCCAACCCTCTATCCCCAGCATGCAGATTGAACCGACTATCCAATCTTTTGACCGGTTATCCTGATCGGAAGAAATTAATAGTTAATCCGGAGGTAGTCTTCTCATGTACTGGATCAGTAAAAGCATTCACAATCTGAATCGCCTGCGGCGGAATTTCATTATATTTTTGTCCGTTCTCGGGCCTGGCATTATCGTTATGATTGCCGACAACGATGCCGGAGGAATATCAACTTATGCCGTAACAGGCTCAAAATATGGCTTTTCTCTGCTATGGATATTTCTGATTCTCCTTCCGATGGCCTATTTTGTACAGGAAATGACCGTTCGTCTGGGAGCAGTAACCAAACGCGGCCATGCCGAAGCGATCTTTGACGGATTCGGCCCTTTCTGGGGCTGGTTTTCTATTGTTGATCTTGCTATAACAAACTGGCTGACACTGGTTACGGAATATATCGGAATGACGGCAGCTATGAGTCTTTTCGGCGTGCCGCCGCTTATTACTATCATTGCTGTTACGGCAATACTGTTTGCTATTGTCCTTTCAGGAAAATACTGGACATTTGAAAAAATAACACTTTTCTTCTGTGCCTTTAATCTTGTTTACATCCCCGCAGCACTCTGGGCAATGGAAACACCGGATGCTCCATTGTGGAGCGTAGTATTTAAAGGATTTTACAGTCCGGATATAGGACCAATAAACACAGATCTGATCTTTATCATACTTGCCAATATAGGAACTACAATCGCTCCCTGGATGCTGTTTTTCCAGCAAAGCGCAGTAGTCGACAAGGGCCTTGATATACATGATATCAGGTTTGGCAAACTTGAAACTCTTGTTGGATCGCTTTTAACCTGTATTGTTGCTGTCTTTATTATTATTGTCACAGCAGCGGTCTTCTATTACCACAAGCCACCCATTATTATTGAAGACGCCAAACAGACAGCTGAAGCAATAGTTCCCTTGCTTCCCTTCGGCCAGGGTCAATTGGCCCGTAAGTTTTTTGCTATCGGGCTTTTCGACGCCGGATTTCTTGGCGCACTGTGTATTTCCCTGTCAACATCATGGGCGGTAGGAGAGGTTTTTGGCTGGGCGCACACCCTGAACAAGAAAGTCAAGGAAGCACCATGGTTCTATGTTGTTTATCTTGGAATGCTCGTAACTTCAGCCTCAGTTGTTCTGATACCCGGAGCACCGCTGGTGCATATTACCATGTTCGTACAGGTTGTTGCAGTTACAATGCTGCCGGCATCTTTGATTTTTCTGCTCCTTCTTTTAAACGATAAATCACGCATGGGCGAATATGTGAGTACACGCTGGGAAAACATTATAAATGGCTTTATTGTTATCTTTGTTATTATTATGTCATCTTTGCTGGGTATAACTACACTTTTTCCCAACATTATTAAATGAGCACCCGGGAGTTCATACAATGGCGGAAAAATATCAAAAAATGAAAACGGCGGATTTGCCCCAGGGAACAGGAAATTTTCGGTTCATCTATTTTTCAGAACTTGTAAAGCGTCCGATCTGTATCGGAAAAATTAAAAACCGAATAGGAAAACTTACCGATGTAGTATTTGCTTTAACGGAATCTTACCCGGAAGCGGCAGGTATATATATTTATCATGGCTGGGGAAAACCGACCATGTTCATTCCCTGGGCAAAAGTTCTCAGGATAGAAGATGATGCCATTTTCGTTGGGCCTCCTGAAGAGGGTGATAAATATCCCCCTTTTATAGATCAACCGGGCTGGATTCTTCTGGACAAACATCTGATGGGACGAACAATCGTGGATATGGACGACCGGCGGGTTGAAGTGGTAAATGACCTGCATTTGATAGAATCCAGAAAGCGATTGCTCCTTGTTCATGTAGATATATCATTTAATGGTTTTTTGCGTCGCTGGGGGCTTGAAAAATTTCACTGGGTTAAAGACGATCTTATTTCATGGAAGTATGTCCAGCCTTTGTCTGTAGAAGATGCCGTTTCAACGGACAAGGTATCGCTATCTGTAACACGCAAGCAGATACATAATCTTCCAAGTGAGGATCTCGCTGATATACTCGAAGAACTCGGCAATGAAGAGAAAAGCGCCCTTTTTTCCGCACTTAACTCTGAAAAGGCGGCAGAAACCTTGGCGGATGCGGAACCGAGAACGCAGCGCCAGATTATTGCAAACCTTCGCAAAGAAAGAGCCCGTAACATTTTTTCAGAGATGACCATACCCCAGCTTGCAGCGCTTTTTTCAGTTCTTCCGCATGATCATGTTTCAGACATGATGAAACTGCTTACAAGTGAACAGGCCGAACGAGTAAGCTCAATTCTTTCAGAGCGGGAGGCAACGGCAAAAGGAATGATGTCGGAGATTTTTTTAACCATGCCGAAAAAAGCAACCGTAGCTGAAGCTTTGGCGAAAATCAGGCAGTCCGAGATGGAACCGGAGGTTATTTCTTATATTTATATTGTGGATGAAAATGCTACAAAGCTTGTCGGAGTAGTTGATCTGCGTGAATTGGTTCTATCTGCCGATAATACTACGCTTGATGAAATTATGGCAACGCATGTGGTAACCGCTGAAGACGACACGCAGGAAGACCTGGCCGAACTTTTTGCAAAATATCATTACCGGATGATACCGGTTGTGGACAGTAATGATAACATCCTAGGCATAATTCAATATAGCGACATCATGAAAGGGGTGGAAACCCGAATAAAATTGTAAGGAGAATCAGGATGGCTCGAATACAACTGACAAAAACAGCAAAAATTGCTCTTTATTTTCTGAGATTTTATCTCATTTTTCTTCTGGCTCTTATAGTTATAAAATTCTTAAAACTTTTTTAAGCTGTCTTGCAATTCAAATTTTCGCTTTTGCCTTTCGGGACTTTTCAATATAATGAGGATATATCACATAAAAGTGGATTGATAGAACCTAATCTATAAATTTCCAAGGCTTTTTATTAAGTTAGTGTACAGATTTTTATTGTATTTTCCGGAAACTACATCTTTCAAAATGATCTGATTGAGCGCATTATAGGCATCCATTGCGGTTCTATAAGGTCGAGTATCGTTTGTAAGCGCTTCATAACAATCGATAAGGCCTATTATCTGAGGCAGTTGAGATATTCTGGTTTTTCCGTTGGGGTATCCGCTTCCATCAATTTTTTCATGATGATCCAGGGCACAAGCTGCTATTTCTTTACTATTGAACTTGCAAGCAATTAATATTTTATAGCCTAAAATGGTATGGCTCTTCATTTCTGCAAATTCTTCATCAGTAAGTTTTCTTGGAGCGGACAGGATTTCGTTGTTTATTTTTGTTTTACCAACATCATGCAAGAGTCCGCATAAACCAAGCAGCTTGGCCTCTGCAGATGAGAAATTCATATGAAATGAATACTTTAATGCAAGTGCCATGACATTTATAGAATGCATAGTGGAAGAGTAGTCTTTAGACGAAAGATCTATCAGGCTGTTAATAACACCCGATTCCCTTGAATAGTCGCTGACAAATATCCCTACCGTATCAGATACTCCTTCAAGGCTTCCGCTTCTTGGCTCAGCAAGTGTTTCATCGACAACAGCAACAAGAGTTTCTTTAACTTTGGCAGGGTCGGAAGATTTGACATAATTTTCAAGCTGTTTATTAAATCCTTTCTGTGCTTCCTGGAGGCCTGTTAATTTATCGCTTTGTTTAATAAATAGCTCATGGGGGTGCATACCTTCTGAAATACGCATGTCTCCCAGCATAATTCCGGTTGGTTTATACAAAACATAAGTATCATCTTTGATGTTATGATAAAGGGGAATATTAATATAAAAGTTTAATTGTGATGCTTTAGCAAGTATATATTCGCTCAAAGAAGTAACCTTTATCGTTATAACATCTTAATGTTGTTCAAGTAAAACACTATAAACGCCTTTTTCTCACTCTGGTTTTTTTTGTATATTTACATAAACCGTTATTAATGGCAATGCAATTTGCTACATGGCAATATAACTGTCAATAAATAGTGTTAATAGATCCGCCTGTTTTTTTTCTACCCGTTATGGCTTCTCCCTTGAAGTTGTGATCATTCCATAGGACACAAGAATAAGAGATAATATTGAAAGCCATGTAAAAGATTCCGAATCTAAAATAGCTGCCGAAAGAAATGTCCCGCAAACCGGTATAAGAAACCTATAAACAGCGATGCTGGAAAGCTTGTTATGTTTAATCAGCATATACCAAAGCGAAAAAGCCGTTGCTGTAGCTAAAGATAGATATAAGAGAAGAAATACCAGCTCAGTTGAAAATTCTATTACGGAAGGCGATTCGAACAGACATGCAATACCAAAAAGAACAATGCCGCCAAAAGTAAGCTGATATGCGGATAAAACAGGAGGATAAATTCTGGTTGATATTTTTTTTACAATAAAAAGAGCAGATATTGAAGAAAGAGAAGTTAAAATTATAAAGCCTTCCCCTGCCAGCCTGAAATCAAGGCCAAACTGTTTATGATTGAAATTAACAATGATAATGCCGATAAAACCCAAGGTAAGCCCGGTTATTTTTACCGGACTCAAACGGTCGTCTTTAAGCCATAAATGAGAGAAAACAGCCAAAAACAAAGAGCCTGAGCCTGTTATTATCGAAGCTTTCATGCTTGTGGTGTTTGAAATGCCTATGTAGAAAAAAAAATATTGAATTGTAGTCTGAAGAAGTCCGAGTAGAAGAAGAGTAAAATAATCCTTTCCGGCAGGCAGTTTTAATGGTTTTCTGCAAAACAGCAATACCAGAAAAAGTATGATTCCGGCTGATAGAAACCGGTATGCAGCAAAAAACAGTTTTCCACCTGTATTTTTCTCAATATCAAGAATTGAAAACCCGATTTTTAGCAGGGGGAAAGCGCTGCCCCAAAGCATAGCGCAAACAAATGCTATGAGCAATACCGCAGGAGGCCAGGTTAAGATTTTATTTTTATCCATCTTAATTATAGGAGATATGCAAAGTCTTTTTTTATTATTTCGAAAAGTTCTTCTCCTATTGCAATACCAATATCTATGAACCCTGGCCCGTATTTTTTTCCGGTTTCAGAGCGGAATGTCAGTTTAATTTTATGAAGACTTTCCATTCCTTTTGGATAAAGAGCTATAAATTCAGAAAATGGCGGATTTATGTATGATATCATTTCCCAGAATGTATCGGTAAAATTATCCGGCCCCCAGCGGAATTTGTCCGCATCATAAAGACAATCTGAAATAAGTTTTCCCTCAGGGGTTTTTGTTTCTACAGTATTTTTAAATGCCTCATGATTTTTTATTGCGGTACAGATATCGTCCAGTTCTTCAGGAAGAAAAGAGCAGTCCTTTAAAGCTTCACGGGCAAAAGTTGCGCCCGCTTCAGAATGATCCTTCTCCTTTCGTTTTATGTCATGCATAAGACCGGCACTTTGGGCAATAATGACTCTGCGATTGTAGAAACTATCGGAATATCCGGCAATCTTGCTTTCGATAAATATTAATGCCCCGGCATCTAAAGTTACTTTGATGGCATGATCAAGGCCGTGGCCAAAATCATTATCCAGATTTTTGGATACAAAACTGCGTATTTTTACAAGAAGAGGATTTGTTTCAAGGATTTTTTTTGAATATATTACAGCAGATGCATAGTCCTTGTAGAACTCCGGAAGAGGATACCCGGCAACTATGCGTCGTGCCAAATTTTGTATTTGAGCGTAATGGTTCTCCATAAAACTCCGGACAGGAATTTCGCCTGATACAATTAAATCAAAAAAAATCCTTCTTGGGAGAAGCGCCAGTAAAGCACTGCAAAGCTGCTCCTCCCAAGAAGGATACATTTGGACTGCAAAAAAACTACAACTGCTAAACGCTCAAATCTTAAAAAATGCAGCGTACTTGTTCGCAGGCTGCAATGACGACAGATGAAGCGCAACGCAGCATATGGACTTTTTAATATGTTGTTATTTTTTTGCGTCTGCGTAACCGATTTTGATCAAAGCTTCTTTTATTTCATCCAGAATACCCGGATCATCTATAGTTGCCGGCATTTTGTATTCTTTGTTATCTGCTATCTTCTGTATGGTTCCTCTTAATATTTTACCCGAACGAGTTTTAGGAAGACGCTTGACAACAGTTGCTATTTTAAATGATGCAACAGCCCCTATCCTGTCTCTTACCATTTTGACTATTTCTTTTATTATTTCTTCATTACTACGTTTAACACCAGCTTTAAGAACGATAAAGCCTAAAGGGATCTGGCCTTTAAGCTGGTCTTCAACACCAAGAACAGCACATTCCGCAACATCAGGATGATCGGACAACACTTCTTCCATGCCTCCGGTTGAAAGGCGGTGGCCTGCCACATTAATTACATCATCTGTTCTTGTCATTACATAAACATATCCGTCTTCATCTATGAAACCGGCATCCGCTGTTTTGTAGTACCCGGCAAATTCCTTCAGATATGCATTGATAAATCCATCATCATTATTCCATAGTGTCGGAAGCGTTCCTGGAGGAAGAGGCAGTTTGACTACAAGGGCCCCTATTTCTCCCGGTTTGGCGATATCATTATTCTGATCAAGAACCGTCAAATTCCATCCCGGAGCCGGTTTTGTCGGAGAACCCTGTTTAATGGGAAAAGAATGCAGGCCCAAACAATTAGCTACTATAGCCCATCCGGTTTCAGTTTGCCACCAGTGATCTATTACAGGAATACCGAGGCTCTTCTCCGCCCAGCGAAGAGTGTCAGGATCAAGCCTTTCACCTGCCAGAAACAAAGCCTTAAAAGTTGAAAGATCATAATTTTTCATAAGCTCTGCATTTGGATCTTCTCTTTTAATCGCACGAAAGGCTGTAGGGGCGGTAAACATAACATTTACCTTGTGCTGAGATATAACACGCCAGAAAGCCCCGGCATCCGGTGTGCCTACCGGCTTTCCTTCATATACAATAGTTGTACAGCCCTGCAGCAAAGGACCATATACAATATATGAATGCCCTACTACCCACCCTACATCTGATGCCGCCCAGAAAACATCTCCCGGATCAACATTATAAATTGCTTTCATGCTCCATTTTAATGCAACCATATGGCCGCCGTTGTCTCTTACAACACCTTTCGGAACACCTGTTGTGCCTGAAGTATAGAGTATATATAAAGGATCTGTGGCTGCAACGGGAACACAGTCATGCGGTTTGGCTTTTGACATTTCATCATTCCAGTCAAGATCCCTACCGGCAATTAAATCTGCAGACACCATAGACCTCTGGAATATAAGACAATGATCAGGTTTTGATTTTGCTATTTCAATGGCACTATCAAGAAGAGGTTTATATGGAATCACACGCTGGGTTTCTATGCCGCATGATGCTGATACAATTATTTTAGGCTTTGCATCATTTATACGGGTTGCAAGCTCGTTTGGAGCAAACCCGCCGAAAACAACCGAATGAACTGCACCGAGACGGGCACATGCCAACATGGCAATGACAGCTTGCGGAATCATTGGCATATAAATCAGTACCCGGTCACCTTTTTGAACTCCGCGGGAAGCAAACGCCCCGGCAAGTTTTGCAACAAGATCTTTTAGCTCTGAATAAGTAATTTTCTCGATTGTATTGGTAACAGGGCTGTCATAAATAATTGCATCCTGGCCGCCTCTTCCATTTTCAACGTGAAAATCAACTGCATTGTAACAGGTGTTTACCATTCCACCGGGAAACCATCTATAAAAATAGGGTTTGCGAGAATCATCTAAAACCTTATCCCACTTTTTATACCAGTGACAATTTTGAGCCACTTCACCCCAAAATCCCTCCGGATCGTTGATGGAACGTTCATAAGCTTGTTGGTAAGGGTTTGTCATCGCTGTTCTCCTTAATTTGATAGTAAAAGGAAGCAAATTTATATCAAATAAAAAATTATAGGGGTAAGTGTCAAGCAAAAAAGATGAAAGGCATATAAAATACGAGTTATTTTGAAAAAAGGTTTACGTTGAAGGGGCTTTTTATCTTTGGCGCAAAACTGTTGCTGTTATCTTATAATGCACTCGTTAACAAAAGGCTTTGCTGCCAATTCCATATGATAAAATTCATCTTCAGTCAACTCGAGGTTTTTGGTGTTGAAAAACTCCGGCATAAGTACACTGTTTTTATGAAAATGCTGAATAACATACCGGCTTGCACCTGAAATAATACGGGATATTTTTTCAATAACAGATACGTCTACAAATGGCTTAACAGATGTAGTCCTGAATTCATATTTAATTTTTGAATTCATAATGATTTGAATACTGGATAATATTTTCACATAGTCAAAACCGGCTATGGTAAAATAAGAGTACCTGCAGGGGTCCGTTTTTATATCCATTGCAATATAATCGATAAGTTCTTCATCTA
>JAHIFE010000074.1 GCA_018901125.1 Pseudomonadota bacterium
TCCTTATAAAAACTATGTTGCCAATAACACCACAAGTGACGCATATCTGGCAAGTGGCAAGGCTATTACTTCTATTGAAGATATTAAAAAAGTGGGAGGCGATCAAAAAGAATGGCCTACCATGGTTTCCGCAACACCTGCTTTCCAGGGGGATATCTATTATCTCTACGGGGTAGGAGCAGGCGGCTATGGAGATCCTCTGGATCGCGAACCTGAAAGAGTTTTAGCCGATCTTATCAATCTGATAATTTCACCCGAATACGCAAAAGATATATACGGCGTGATAATTGAAGGCAAGAATGAGGGGATTAACAAGCAAGCAACTGAAAAACAAAGAGAACTTCTCAAGGCAAAAAGAAGAGAACGTGCTGCGACAACATGTAAAGCTCCTGAGCTGAACTGTGCTCCGATTGAAAAAGGAATCATAAGAATTCATGAAAACTTGCAGATAACCAAAGACAAGAAGATTCAGTGCTTGAAATGCGGCCATGTATTTTGCGGAAATGATCAGAATTACAAAGATCATGCATTAAAAGCCGAGATCAAGGGAAGCGAAATCGGAAAGAATTATCTTCAGACAGATAGATTTCTTGTTTATCATGAGTTCTATTGTCCAAGTTGTACTACATTGTTATGCCAGGATGCTCTTCCTCCGGGCACTGCGCCTGTTTGGGATGTACAGGTTGGGGCTTAAAGATTATGTTTGACATGATATATATACTTAGGATAATATATCCATAAATAGTAAAGGGGAGTAGCTGAATCAGTGGTTATCGTCAACACGTCCGCCGTAGGCGGGCCGGTACCACGGGTTAGTTAAAACTAACAAGCAAGACCTTTATCATGGTAAATATTTCCATGGTAAAGGTCTTTTGTTTTGTGCGCTTTGATAACCAACTAAGAATATGAGAAAATAAAAGATGAGCTAATTAAAGACTTTATTTTGATGTCTCTGCTGACCATTATGCTCGAAGGTACGTAGTAAAAATCTATATAAAAACAAAGGAGGAAACAATCATGGTTCAGAAACCAACTGAAAAAGAAGAAGAGTATTTCGCCAGGATGGAGTTTGAAAGAAAAAAGAAAATTGAAGACGAAAAACACAAAAATCTCGCTGAAAATGAAAAAGAAAGCCTTAAAGAACTTCATTTTATGAGATGTCCGAAATGCGGCATGGAACTTTTAGAGATTAGTTACAAATCAATCAAGATCGATAAATGCTCAGAATGTGACGGAATCTGGCTGGATGCCGGAGAATTGGAAACGGTTTCCAATCTCGAAAAAACAGGCCTGGATAAATTGTTCAGCGTATTTAAGAAGTAAATGCGGCCAAAATATGCTTCCGGCATACCCACATAACTCACATACAAACACAAGCACCATTTACGAAAGCCATTTTAGCTGAGTTATTAGATTGCTATAGGAAAATATCACAGTTACGGGTTATGTCATTAGTTGCGAATTTTTGGGAGGGTGGATCAGGTTTCCCAAATTATAATATATACTTCATAACCCGTAACAGTCATTCAGTAAGAGAAAGCTCTCAGAGTAGCAATAACTTATGATACGGATATAAAAAAGCAAGGGGGAAAAAGGTTTTTGATAAGGAAGATATTGAGAGCCCATGTCCGAAACGCGATATCTATATAAAAAGTGATAAAAACTTTAATAAATCCTGACAGTATTGTTTGCTTTTTGCCTGGGTCTTATACTTGTTATTGTCGGCGGTGCGGAATTGTTTACGGGCAACAATCTCATTATTATGGCATTGGCAAGTGGCAAAATATCTTTAAAACAGTTATTAAGAAACTGGATTATAGTCTATCTCGGGAATTTTACAGGTTCTATTTTAACCGCAATAATTATGCTTTTCACCCATCAATTCATGTTCGGCAAAGGTTTAATCGGACTTAATGCGTTAAATACAGCAACGGCAAAATGTAACCTTGGATTTATAGAAGCTCTTTTTCTTGGAATTATGTGTAACGCTTTGGTATGCCTTGCAGTATGGATGTGTTTTAGTGCAAAAACTACTACGGATAAAATATTATCCATAATTTTTCCAATAACTGCTTTTGTAGCTTCCGGTTTTGAGCACAGTGTGGCAAACATGTATTTTATTCCCATAGGCATTTTCATAAAATCTTATGCACAGCCTCTTTTTTGGGAAAATATCGGCAAAACCGCAGGTGACTATGTTGCCCTGACTTGGGATAATTTCTTCTTTGCAAATCTGCTTCCTGTAACAATAGGAAATGTTATAGGAGGATCGGTAATGGTAGGGCTGATATACTGGTTTATATATAATAGGAAAGCCAAGGGAACATCTATTTTCTGACAATAATATAATTTATTGCTTAGAAGTTCGTTATAATTACTCGAATAAAATGCGCGGCATGAAGAAGGAAGTCGGGCGCGAAGGAAACCCAACAGCAGAGACTGTGGGGTATTAACAACTTAAATCAAAAGGAGACAGCAAAATGGATGAAAGTGATGTTTACAGAGCTAGGGAAGCAATGCAGTCTGCAATGAAGAAAGGCCCTATGAGGATGGTGCTGATTATTGGAGCAATTATGGTGTTTTTTATGTTTTTAAGTCCATGGATTCAGATCGGGGCAGGGCAAAGAGGGGTTGTCCTTAATTTTGGCGCTGTTCAGAAGGATGTGCTTGGAGAAGGGCTGCACTTCAGGGTACCTATAATGCAGGAAATTACCCTGGTGGATGTCAAGTTGCAGAAGGCAGAGACAGATGCTGCGGCCGCCTCGGCTGACCTCCAGGATGTAAGCTCTACCGTTGCGATTAACTATCATATAATTCCGGACAAGGCAAATGTTGTCTATCAGTCCATCGGCATACACTTTAAAGAGCGAATCATTGATCCTGCAGTGCTGGAGGTGGTAAAGGCTGTAACAGCCAAGTACACAGCAGAAGAGCTTATTACAAAGAGGCCGGCTGTAAGCGATGCAATGAAACTGTCCCTTACCGAAAGGCTCCTTGCGCACAACATAGCAGTTGATGCATTCTCTATCGTGGGTTTCAGCTTCTCCAAGATATTTATGGAAGCCATTGAGTCAAAACAGACAGCAGAACAGCTCGCACTAAAGGCAAAAAGAGATCTCGACAGGATAAAGATAGAGGCAGAGCAGACGATCACAGCAGCAAGGGCAGAGGCAGAGTCCCTGAGGCTGCAAAGGGCAAATATTTCGCCGGACCTTATAGAGCTTAGAAAGATAGAGGCCAATCTCAAGGCTATAGATAAATGGAATGGGATACTCCCGCAGGTTACAGGCGGTGGGGCAGTGCCATTTATAGGTGTGGGAGATATACAAAAGAGATAAACGAATAATCATAAGAAAGTAGAGACTCCCCATTGTTTAGATATGTTATTCTGCTTATTGTTGCAGGTATTGTAAGAACCTATAACTAAGGACTAAGGAAGCACAAATGAACTGGCATCAAAAGAGTACAAATGAAGTCGTTGACGAACTCGGATCATCCGCACAGGGCATTTCTTCTGAAGAGGCGCTGAAGCGCTTTGGAGAATATGGCCCTAATGAGTTAAAGGAAAAAGAGAAGAAGACCGCTCTTGCGATGTTTCTTGATCAGTTCAAAGATTTTATGATTCTTATCCTGATTGCCGCCGCCATAATATCGGGGTTTATAGGGGATCTTTCCGATACCATAGCAATAATTGTGATTGTTATCTTAAATGCAGTTATTGGCTTCATACAGGAATACAGGGCGGAAAAGGCAATGGCGGCCCTAAAGAAAATGACGGCTCCATTTGCAACCGTAATCAGAAACGGTGTGCACGAGCGTATATCGGCCTCACACCTTGTCCCAGGCGATATTGCAATTCTTGAAGCAGGAATGATTATTTCTGCCGATATGCGGGTGATAGATTCTTCACAGTTGAAGATTGAAGAGGCTGCGCTTACTGGCGAGTCTGTCCCGGTTGAAAAGCGAACCGAAGCTCTGCATGATGAACTTCTTTCGATCGGTGACAGAAAAAACATGGCATATAAAGGGACCTTTGTTACTTACGGCCGCGGCACAGGTATTGTTACATCAACAGGCATGAACACTGAACTCGGAAAAATCGCAACCATGCTTCAGGATGAGGAAGAGGTAAAGACCCCTCTTCAGAAAAGGCTTTTAAGCTTTGGTAAAAAAATTGCGGTTGCTGTCCTTGCAATATGCGCTATTGTTTTTGGCATTGGTGTGATGCGGGGAGAACAGCCCATGCTCATGCTGCTCACAGCAATTTCACTTGCCGTTGCAGCTATACCTGAGGCCCTTCCGGCTGTAATAACAATTTCTCTCGCATTAGGAGCAAATAAGCTTGTTAAGCAAAACGTCCTTATAAGAAAGCTCGCTGCTGTTGAGACACTCGGTTCTGTAACATACATCTGCTCTGATAAGACAGGCACACTGACAGTAAATAAGATGACTGTTGAAAAGATATATGTTGACGGGACCCTTTTAGGGTTTAAGGACCTGGTGTCTAAAAGCAAGGATATTCAATTGCCTTTTTCTGATCCAAAATCCTTATTGCTTACGGCTCTTGCTTTGAATAACGATGCGCAAACGGACGCTTCAGGCAATATAATCGGCGACCCTACTGAGGTTGCGCTGTACAAAATTGCAAGTGAGAGCGGGTTTGACAAAAAGATTTTTGAAAAAAAGTTTCTCCGAATAGCAGAAATTCCTTTTGATTCGGACAGAAAATGTATGACTACTTTTCATAGTATGCCATCTTACCCTTCCGACCATGATGCGGCAGCGGGAGAAGGGGTAATCTCTTTCACAAAGGGAGCTGTTGAAAATCTTGTCTTACGTGCATCAAACATTATGACATCGCAAGGTTTAAAGCATAGTGATTTTGAAGAGATTGAAAGGGTCAATAAAGAAATGGCCGCTGATGGCTTGAGAGTTCTTTGTATCGCCATGAAAAAATGGGATACGTTGCCTGATGATATGTCTTATGAAAATGCGGAATCGGAAATTACGATCCTGGGCCTTGCAGGTATGATTGACCCGCCGAGACAAGAGGCAAAAGAAGCTGTTGCAATGTGTAAAACAGCAGGTATAAAACCTGTAATGATTACCGGTGATCATCCAATTACTGCAATGGCGATAGCCCAACGGCTTGGAATTATTAAGGATGACTCAAAAGCTGTAATCACAGGAAGAGAACTTGATCAATATACGTTTGATGAGTTTGAAGATCGGGTAGATCATATCAGTGTTTATGCAAGGGTGGCGCCTGAGCAAAAATTGAAGATAGTTAAAGCGCTTCAGGACAGGGGGCACTTTGTTGCTATGACAGGTGACGGGGTCAACGATGCTCCGGCATTAAAAAGGGCTGACATCGGTGTTGCAATGGGGATTACGGGAACAGATGTCTCAAAAGAAGCGGCACATATGATACTGCTTGATGACAATTTCGCCACCATAGTAAAGGCCGTCAGAGAAGGACGAAAGATTTATGACAATATAAGAAAGTTTGTAAAATATCTTTTGACTACAAATTCGGGGGAGATATGGACTCTGTTCCTTGCGCCGCTGGTAGGTTTGCCCATACCACTTCTGCCCATACATATACTCTGGATAAACCTGGTTACTGACGGACTTCCTGCGCTTGCTCTTTCTCTTGAACCGGCCGAAGGGGATGTTATGAGCAGACCTCCAAGACATCCGAAAGAGAGTATATTCTCACATGGTCTTGGTATCCATGCCTTATGGGTCGGATTGTTGATGGGCGGCATTGTCCTTTCTGTTCAGAGCTGGTCGATAAGTACCGGTCATTCTCATTGGCAGACAATGGTATTTACTACGCTATGTCTCACTCAGCTTGGTCATGTACTTGCCATAAGGTCTGAAAAAGAATCTTTATTTACGATAGGATTATTTTCTAATAAATATCTGCTCGGTGCAGTAGTTTTAACATTTCTGCTTCAGATGGCAACCATTTATGTGCCTTATCTGAACCCAATATTTAAAACAGAGCCATTGACGCCAAGTGAACTTTTTATTACTCTTGCTCTGTCTTCTGTGGTTTTCTTTGCGGTGGAGATTGAGAAATATATAAAGCGTCGAAAGGATAGGATAAAATAATGCTTCTCTGGATAGAATTTGTCATCTGTTCATCCGTAATCGTTTATTCAGGTTCAAGGCTTTCGAAGTATGGTGATATCATTGCTGAAAAAACGGGCCTGGGCGGTACCTGGATCGGAGTTGTTCTCATGTCCTTCGTCACATCACTGCCCGAGCTTGTTACAGGGATAAGTTCCGTCAGCTTCGCAGGCCTTCCGGATATTGCTGCAGGCGATGTGCTTGGAAGCTGTGTCTTTAATCTGTTTATCCTTGCATTCCTTGACGCCCTTTACAGGCCTATGCCTCTTTCAGCAAAGGCTCTTCATGGGCATATCCTTTCGGCAGGATTTGGCATACTTCTTCTGAGTATCGTTGCTTTGAACATTTCACATACAACACTCTTCTTCCCTTTTGGCTGGATCGGTTCTTACAGTTTATTTTTTGTGATGATTTATTTCATGGCCATGAAACTTGTATATTCCTATGAAAGAAGGCAGGCTGCCATGGCTATCAAAGAACGGGTAGTAGAACTGAAGTACGGAGATATTTCCACAAAGACCGCTGTTTCCAGGTATGCTATCAATGCTGCGATTGTCATCGCTGCAGCTGTTTTCCTGCCGAAAATTGGTGAAGGAATTGCAAAAACTACGGGACTCGGTCAGACTTTCGTCGGCAATATTTTTATAGCCATGTCAACATCGCTTCCCGAAGTAGCGGTCTCTATTGCTGCAGTGAGAATAGGAGCAATAGACCTTGCCGTGGGAAACTTATTGGGAAGCAATATTTTTAACATCTTCATTCTTGCTGTTGACGATATCTTCTTTACGAAGGGGCCTATCCTTTCCTTTACTGACCCTGTGCATGCAGTCTCTGCCATGAGTGCCGTCTCTATGACTGCCATTGCAATTATCGGATTGACTTACAGAGCGGAGAAGAAGCGCTTATTCATGGCGTGGGACTCAATCGGAATAACGCTAATGTTTGTGATCAATCTAACGGCGCTCTTTATGCTGAGATAGTTTTGACTGGTGAATTTTAATTTAAAGCGTACAATTTAAGATAACTATATTATATGATAGATTAAAATAGGCGGCAAGTTTAAATTAAACAGGGTAACCGCATTTAGATTTCATGGTCATGTAAAAAGCTGGAAAACTCCACTTTTGTCATTCCGGCCTTCCAGACTGTGTCGTAATATTATTTGCAGTACAAAATTTAAACGTTCTTTGACAAAAAATATTAGAAATCAGTTTCTAAAGATAAATCGGGATAATTTCATATGTCATTGGTTCATGTTTCTTCCTTCAGA
>JAHIFE010000075.1 GCA_018901125.1 Pseudomonadota bacterium
TAGGTTCCGGTTTTTGCTGTCATAAAAACGGCTAAATGACTTTTCAATGCCTTTTGTGAAATATAGCGTTTGTCATATATCTGTTCCGTTTGGAAAAACATAACGCATTCTGTAGATTCAATATTTATGCTGTAATCGGAATTTTATTCTGACAAACGCTATATTTCTACTGCAACGACCATTTCTATCTTGAATGGTAACACAGTTTGTTTTATCATGTTCACAACCTCGTTGGTTAAATTGTTATGATGTATTGCTAACACATATCTATTTGAATCAACGAGGTTTTTCAATATGTTTTTCATAAAAAATACCGCTAATAGCGGATTTAGGGTCTTCCATCGATTATTGACAAAACAAAAAGAGGCGGTTATATAATCGATAGGAGATGCATATGCTGGCTAACATTTCAACTGAGGCCCTCGATGAATTGGATTTGATGCTGATCAAAGAGATGGAACTTGATGGCAGAATCACCTATCTCGAACTGGCCAAAAAAGTAGGTACGAGCGATACAACTGTGCGCAGAAGGATAACCAGCCTTCTGAATAGTGGTACCATTCATTTGTCCGTCATGATCAATTCGGCTCACGTAGGGATACCCATTTACCTCGCTGTCAAAGCCCGCCCCGGAGAAGTCGATATCATGATTAAGCATCTAAATTCGTTTCAGAATGTTCTGCACATCGTATTAACCAGTGGTCGCTATGATGCGATAATAGCTGCAAATTTTAAAGATATAGAGGAATTGCATCAATTCATCACCAACGAGATTGGCATAAAATTGAAAGTGACCAGTGTAGAATCAATGTTGCCGCTTAGCGTGGTTAAAAGAGCCCTTCCTCGTTTGGGGGACGATCCGCCAAACGAAACCAATATCTTTCCCAATAAAAATTCTAAGTATATATTCGATGAGTTTGACCTGTCGCTAATCAGAGAATTGGAAATCTCTCCAAGAGAATCAAGCACTAAGCTTGCCAAAACACTTGGTGCCAATAGATTTAGTGTCAGCCGCAGATTGCAGAAACTCAAAGATATGGGTCTTCTTAGAGTGTTTTGCCACACTGATCCAGGCAAGTTGGGGTACTCGTTTCAAGTCGTAATCTTGATACGGGTCGATCCTTCCCAAACTCCCTCCGTTGCAAATGCACTTGCCGGGTATAAACAAATTAGGTATGTGTCTATAATTACAGGGCGCTTTGATATCATTGTCTGGGCTTGGTTCCAAAGCTCACAGGATATGACTGATTTTATGCAGCGACAGTTGTCGTCTATTCCAGGCGTTCTTAGTCTTGAAACCTTGATCGGGGTCGGAATTTTCAAGTTTTTTGGTAGTGATAAGGTTACAGGATTCGGTCAATTCGGGTCCTTTGAGTGAAAACGGACTCGATGAGTATTCGGCGTTTTCTCCCGTTTTAAGATTTGTCTATCATCTCTTTGTAGCCTGTGCCATAATTACAATAAGCCTTCTTCTTATTTTGTCATTTTAAGTAAAGCAATCTCCTCGATAAGTCAGATCCATCTTCCTATCAGTCAGCGCACAGACTCAACATAGGACTTTTTGATACTGTGTACCTATATTTTTTTTGTCAATAATTCTTTATTAGGCAATCACTTGTTTGCCTTATCAATAATTCTTTAAGCAGGATAACTCAGCACTGATAATCTAATGCTTACTATTATAATACATATATATACGTTGAATTAGTGCATATATTTATTAATAATATATCATATTATGCTTTTTTTTGTAATATAATGACTTTTTTGCTTGACAAACAAAATCGCTTTCCATATTTTAAGGCCAACAAAAGCAATTCTTATCAATCAATCACAATAGCGGTAACGGCCAATTATTTGCAGATCAATAAAATAGGCTGGAAACCGGCGAATAAGAGATTTGTAAGAGTTAATGAGATCCGCAACAGAAAATCAAATATACCATTTCGTTTCACAGCAAAAAAAGAAACTTTCCAGTCTTTGAGGTAGGAAAAGGAGGTGATAATTAACAAATAAGGGGAGGTCATATCTTTTTAAAAAACTTAACTTTTAGGAGGAAAGACATGAGTAAAAGAAGATGGGGGGAAGCAGGTTTGTTTGTATTTGCTATAGTTGTGCTGATGGGTATTTTCTCATCAAATGCCGCTGCAGAAATGGACACAAGTTTTCATGGTTTTTTTGAATCCAGTTTTGTTTTGCGTGATACAACCGGTATTCAGAACGGTTTTTTTGATCAAACAGAAGGAGTTCAACAGAGAAATACCTTAAAGTTTGATATTGATATTGACCCAAAATTGAATTGGGGCTCTTTTGCGGTAGAAAAAGTCCATCTGACCTTTCGTGGTGCTTATGATTCGATTTTTGATCTTCGTGCAAATGAATATAACATCAAGGAAAATCTGGGTGCTTCCAGGTTCGATTATGGCTTAAAAGACATAAGATTTGAAAGTGATTTAAGGGAAGCCTTTATAGATTTTTCTTATAAGGGCTCTATTGGAAGAGCCTTCTTCAGACCGGGAAGACAAATTGTTTCCTGGGGCGAAGGCATGCTGGAAACACTTAATGATGTTATCAACCCGCCGGATAATTCCTTCAATTTGTTTTTTCAGAATCCTGATGATGTTAAAACTCCTCTTTGGATGGGTCGGCTTAATTACAGCCTGCCCACCATGGCTAATCTTGGCCTTAATTTTGATTTATTGTTGATTCCGGACATCAGGCCTACTCAGTTCGGGCCTCTTGACACAGCAACAACTTATAATTCTGAGGGTCAATTGGAAGCTCCATATTCAAAAATATTGCCGTTTGCCGATAATAGTGGAATTGCAAAATTCCGGTATAACGTTCCCACCGACAATAATGAATACGGAGCCAAGGTATCTGCGGAAATCGGAGACAGACTCAGCCTTTCTTTTGTATATTTCAGAGATGTAGTTAATGAACCGAGCGTGATAGTGAAGGATTTTAGACCCAACCCAACATTTTTTAATCTGCCGTTTCCAACAACAGCCGAGATGAATTATAACAAGCAACATGTTTACGGAGCATATTTCAGTTACCAATTGTTGACGTTTGGTATGGAAGCAATTGTAAGAGGTGAGGTTTCCCGATATACGGCCTACCCGATAGGTCTTCCAAGATCAAGTTATAAAACTGTGATGACAGCGGCAGGCCCGGAACAATATACATTTGAATATCATCCTGTTACAAAAACCATGCTTGCGGTTGACAAGGATCTGCGCTTAAGGTGGCTTTCTAAAGATCTGACAAAAGTTTCAGTAGAATGGATTCATAAAACTATTAATGAATGGAATGGCTATTTGAGCGATCCGCATTACGTTCCTCATTATGAAGGCACCACACTGGTAACATCCCCGGCCAAAACACTCAGATACGACCGCAGAAATATGAGAGAACAAGATGTGTTCATGCTTCAGTTCATGACTTATTGGTGGGCTTCTAAGCTCAATCCAATGCTTGTGGTTGGTGTTAATCCTGGAAAACATGGTGAAGGCACTACGTATCTTCTTAAACCTTCAATCAAGTGGTATATTACCTCCACTCTTTATACCGATCTCAAAATGCAGGCTTTTCTCGGAGACAAGGATGCATGCTATGGCTTTGCTGATGGTATAGAAACCAGTGAGGCAACTATAAAACTTGGATATGAATGGTAAACCGTTATTTAATTGCCGGAAAGTCGTTTAAACTGATGTTATAAACATTGTCAGGCAATACTTGAAATAACAAATATTTTTTGAATTTGCGAAAAAGCAAAGGAGGAAAAAGTGAAAATAAGATTGATGCGATTTTTTAACCGGACAGGATTACCGTTACTTTCCCTGCTTGTTATTCTTTTGGCTATCGGCGGCACTTTGCAGGCAGCAGATTTGCCCAAGTTGATAGACAAGTCTAACTGCGCTCAATACAAAGACTTACTCATTCCGGCTTTATACAGGGCGGTTGAAAGGGGTGCCTGGGTTGTTACGCCAGGAATAATAAATTTTAAATACAAACATTTGGACAGCTTTCTTGCTGCAAGCGCTAAGAATGCAGGAAGATTCGATGTAGATGCTGCTGGTGAATTAATCGAAAAGAGCACAGGAAAAATTGCTGAAACTAATTTTTATGGCATGCCTTTTCCGAATATTGACCGTAAAGATCCCAGGGTGGCGGATAAGATAATATGGAATTTCAACTATCAGAAATATCGTTTCATGGGGACAAGAATGGTTGCTCAAGCTTTTTGGATTAATCAAACCGGAGTGGAACGTTATATAAAGGGATTCGATATACGCCTTTACATGATGGGACGGCCGCTGGGCACGGAAATAAAAAACCCTGATAAAGTTCTTACATATGAACTTGTGAATTCTCTGGAGCCAATGAGTGTCAAGGGCACCAACACCTTGTCTTACGGCTATATTGACGAAAGAGATAATACCAACTTTGCATATGTCCCTGCCATAAGAAGAATCCGGAAGACTACATCAACGTCAAGGTCTGACCCATTTATGGGCTCCGATGCATGGCTGGATATGAATTACATGTGGGCTGGTAAAAACAGTTCCATGAAATGGAAACTGGTAGGAGAAAAGACTATCCTTGTCAGTTTTACCAGCCCAAACATGCTTCCGATGCAGGAATTTACTGATGGAAGCGTTCAGCCGGTATATCCGTACACAGGCGAACGAATAAAAATGGGTTGTGAAGTTCCGGGATGGAAGGGTGATGCATGGGCACCGGGACCGGGCACGCTTACCTATGTTCCAAGAAAAGTATGGGTTATAGAACAGATGCCTAAAGATCCGTATTATAACTGGGGATTGCATATAAACTATGTTGATCAGGAAACTTATACGATTTGGTATAAGGAGGTATATGACAAGTCAGGCGAATTCCGTATCTGGGTAAGCCTGCTGACGCACTACAGTGAATCGCCCAGCGGCAAGAATAATACGGGAGATTATGATGGTACGTTATTTGTTGATGAAAAATTCAGACACTCGACATGGTCGTCAGTCCGTGTTTCTAATTCTGAAGCACGCTTGTACTTACCTGCGTCCAAGTTGGATCCTGATTATTTTACTGTAAATAATTTCTTATTGCTGTCTAAATAGGATGGATTCGTTATAAGTCCATTTTATATATAAACATGTGGTTAATCTTTATATGCCTGGCAAGCGATATAGCAGATTCATACCAAGTCGCATTCAA
>JAHIFE010000076.1 GCA_018901125.1 Pseudomonadota bacterium
CAAAACGTTTCAGTTTGGTCAAGGTCAAGGCGGATGAAAATTTTAACCGCAGGAATACATGGAGTATTTCGAGGATTAAAATTTTCGCCCAACGCAGAGATCGGCCAAAATGGGACGTTTTGAAACTGGCTCAGAGGATTGAAAGAAGATGCTTTTCAACGGTTTCGCTGACGAACGTCAAATCCTTAAGGCAGAAATATTTTACTTAGGAAGGTTTTTAACTATATGATTATACCTGTTATACTTGCGGGTGGATCAGGGACCAGATTGTGGCCATTGTCGCGGCAGCTTTATCCAAAGCAGTTTCTAAATCTTGGCGGTGGACATACTCTTTTTCAGGAAACACTTTTACGTTTAAAGAATATGGGATTAGCCCGCCCGCCGATTGTAATTTGTAACGAAGAACATCGTTTTATAGTGGCCGAGCAACTTCAGTTAATTGATATTTCCGCAAATACCATACTTCTCGAACCTGTTGTCCGCAATACTGCACCTGCATTGGCGGTTTCAGCCTTGAAGGCAGTCAAAGATGACAGCAATGCAATACTGCTGGCGTTGCCATCCGATCATTTTATTGGTAACCTAAAAGCCTTTCAGAAAGCAATACAGGAAGGTGCGGATCTTGCCGCTCAAAATCATCTTGTCACATTTGGTGTAGTACCTTTGGCTCCGGAGACCGGGTACGGCTATATTCGTAAAGGTCCGCCATTAGCTGCAAAAGCAAATATGTCTGCGGCATGGCAAATTGACCGGTTTGTTGAAAAACCTGATCTTGCGCTTGCATCCGGGTATGTGGCTTCGGGAGAATATTTATGGAACAGTGGCATATTCATGTTCAAAGCATCAAAGCTGATTGAAGAGGTGAATAATTTTACGCCTGCTATCATTAATGCCTGCGAAGCTGCACTGGAAAAAGGTCAAAGCGATCTTGATTTCTATCGTCTGGATGTTGATTCGTTTACTGCCTGTCCGAGTGATTCGATCGACTACGCAATAATGGAAAAAACATCTTGTGGAGTTATGATTGCCCTTGATTCGGATTGGAATGATCTGGGTTCATGGGATGCATTGTGGCAGGTGGGACAAAAGGATGACAATAACAATGTGCTGTATGGTGATATCAGCCTGCAGGGTGTTACAAACTCATTTGTTCACGCATCAAGCCGCTTGGTAACAGCCATAGGTCTTGATAATCATGTCATTGTAGAAACCGGAGATGCTGTTTTTATTTCTCCCCGGGACCGGGTTCAGCAGATCAAGGCTGTTGTTGAACATCTCAATAAAGAGAATCGGCCAGAAGTAATTACCCACAAAACAGTATATCGTCCATGGGGATCATATAGTAATATAGAAGAATCGGATTGTTTTCAGGTAAAGCGCATAACAGTTAAACCAAATGCAAAACTATCGCTGCAAAAACACTACCACCGTGCTGAACACTGGGTGGTTGTTAAGGGAACAGCACTTGTTACCAGAGGGGAAGAAAAATTTATTCTTAAAGAAGACCAGTCTACCTATATCCCGCTTGGCACAACACACAGGCTTGAAAATCCCGGTAAAATCCCGCTGGAATTGATCGAAATACAATCCGGCAGATATCTTCGCGAAGACGATATCGTACGCATGGATGATATTTATGGACGAATCGAAAAAAAGAGCGGTTAATAAAAACTTGTACGCTCTAATCTAATACAAGAGAGCCAATATCGAATTTCTGAAGCAAGAAAACGAGATAAGTCTTAATTTGCCTTACCAATTCAAGAACGTACGAGCTATTTTTTCCTTGCGCCTTGTACCTTGAACCTTTTTCCTAATTTCAAAACCCAAAACAGTCTTTCGTTTCTGATTGTCAGGATTCTTTACAATTTGTAATTTCTGGCCCATGATGCCTGAGCCCTGCACCCTTAGTCATCTGTGAGATTTTAATCCATCAAAAGTTGCTGCTCTCAGGGGGGTCCTTGTAATCCGTCGGTTTTCTTTACAGAATATGGAAATATCTATAACATGCTTATTTATTAAACGCATATCTCCTTTATGTCATATTTATTATGATTTTATAAGGAATGAATACTAATTAAGTGTCGGGTTTCTTTACAATAACTAACTCTCCTTCTTCATCTCAATTGTAATTATATTATTAAATCAAACAAATATAGCTATGGCTTAATATTTGCTTGTAAATAAAATTCGTAATATTTGAGAAGATTTTGGTGAATGTTCGATTTTGCCCAGGAACATGGGGCGATAGTCTCAACTACATAAACGCCTTTTGTGAAAATACCCAGGCCGACGTCAACTAACTAAAATACTAAGGTAAAGCTGCAAAGAGCCGTTTTCAACATATGATATATGATAGGAGCCACTTTCAAACGTTTCAGTTTGTCCAACGCAGAGATCGGCCAAAATGGGACGTTTTGAAACTGGCTCGATAGGAATAACCGGAGAAGGTATCCTTTGGGATACTATACAAGACAAAAAATTTATGCTTATTAGCAATACAATTAAGATAGCAGGTCCCTTTCTTTGTATGGGATAAAAATAGAATTAATGCGAAGGAGAATGATTGATGAAGAAGATATTGATTCTGAGTATGGCCGCGTTTCTTATTTTCGGATTTACATCGATGGCAAAGGCGGCTTTAACACCTGCCCTCGCCCAGTTCTATGTTATCGATGGCCCAGCTAGTCCTGATGGTAAAGTTATTATAGATACCTCATTAACTGGCATAAATGTATCAGGATATGATTACTTGTGGTATCAGTTAAATGGTAGTGGCTGGAACTTTATAGGACATATTGGCGTGAGTAGTTATATAGAAGGCTATGGTTATATTCCTGTAACAAGTTCCATATACAGTACTACAATTATGCTTCCAGATACAAATACAAATTATGGCCTAATCAGTTTTAAAATAACTGATTCTGATCAGATAGGGGGTATTACTTTGTCTTACACAGTAACTACAAGAACTTTTTCAGGTTTAGATGGTGTCGGTCTCTATCATGGTGTTAGTTTGCTATTTGCTGGTCTTCCTTACGATATGAGCTTTACTACAGCGGTTGGAACTGATCACGTTGCTTCATCTCCGGTACCCCTGCCTGGTGCGATCTGGTTTCTTGGTGCGGGGCTTATCGGGCTTGTTGGTGTGCGGAGAAGGGTTAAGGATTAAGAGCTATTTCTGTATGCGCTTAGAAAATGTATTTCTTAGCCTAAGGTTTATCTGCAATTGCGGAGCTATCGAATGCAGGGAATTATAAAAAAAGGACTTTACACACTTCTCTTGGAAATTTAGATAAAAGGATAAAAAAATGAAAAATATAATTAACGGGGTGCTTGGTGTTTTGTTTCTGCTGTTGATCTCAGCCACTGCCCAGGCCACGCTATCAGACAATCTGCTGGTAAATGGTGATTTTACAGGTACTACAATTAATAATGTAAGCGATCCCTTAATAAATGGTGTGTGGTATATCGATAAAAATTGGACAGTAGAGGGGATTGGAGATTCTGCATATGCTAACTTAGGAAATAATAAAAAGGCTTACCTTTTTCAAGCCGTTCAGCTACCAAGTGGTCTTGCAACAGCAGGTGAAGTTATTTTGTCAATGGATTATATGTCAGGTAAACTTTCTTCTGCCAGTGTAACGCTATACGGTAAGAATGATCAGCCGAGTTTTGGAAGATATGGAGATGTTCTTGTTCCTATTACTGGGTCTTTTAGTTCCTCTGTCAGTCAATGGACAAATAATTCGCTGAACATATTTGCAACCTCAGGGTATAATTGGTACACAGTCGTCATATATGGAGTTACTGGAACTGGAGGCGGGAGTTTCAGTGTTGATAACGTAAATGTTCAGGTTACTACTACCCCCATTCCCACCGCTATCTGGCTTTTGGGATCAGGTCTCGTAGGTATGATTGTTGTGCGCAGGAAGTGGAAGGCTTAACTGTTCTGGATAGTATCAGATTAAGGAACAACTCACACACCCGCAGGGTCGGAAACGGCCCTGCTTTTTTTATTATGCCCGGAGCCTTGAACCCTTAACCCATCAGTTTCACTCGATGGTAGTCGATTTTCATACAAAGTCGCATTAAAATTTAATGCTGTGTTAGCTTCGTCGGTTCTGTTCTCGGCTTATTCCATATACGCCTTCAGGAAAACCTCCTTTCCGCCTTGCTATCTTTTTGAAACTGGCTCAGATAATAAATCACAGGAAAATTGTATTTTTCCAACTTAATACATTGTTTTATAATTATTTTTTTGCTATATAGCCAAGGTTGAATAATTCGCGAATATAACGGTATTTGCGTTGAGACTTTTGAAATATGTCAAATTAGCCGCTGCTCTTTGTCTTGGTACAATGTAACTGAGAGGGCGGAGCTGTAAGTAAGGGAAGGAGAAACATACCGAGAGGTTTGGATTAAGGTTATTTTTTTAAATAAAATATTTTCTAAGGATTTTTTCAAAAATAATAATTCCGGCGGTTGGCAAATTGAATTACTATTCATGATAAAAGAAGCCAATTTGTCTGTATTCAAAGCCGTTGTTAAGCCCTATTTCAGCGCAACCCTCCGGATTTTAAACTCATGGCGCACCTATGCCACTGATTATATGGCGCATACAAGTTTATGTTTCGTTAATGTACAGTAACTTTGAATATAAAGAGCGTCCCCCCAATCGCTCCCAATCAAACTATATGCTGACGACAAACGGATCAGGATTATATATGAGAAAATTGATAATATCATTAAAATTATTGCCATCGACAAGCTGGAAGACTTGGAAGTATATCGTATAGCATTAAAAAGAATCTTATCAATGAACCAAGATTAGAATTGATAAAAACCCTTTTTCCGTGGCCATTACA
>JAHIFE010000077.1 GCA_018901125.1 Pseudomonadota bacterium
GAAGAGTTTGTTTCTAAGGAACCCAAAACGCGTTATCAAGGACATAATGCACACCGACGTTATTTCCGTTGGTGTTGATATGGATCAGCAAGAAGTTGCAAATATAGTAAGAAAATATAATTTATCTGCTGTTCCTGTTGTTGACAGACATAACAGGCTTATAGGTCGTATCACTATTGATGATATTGTAGACGTACTTCATGAGGAAGCAAATGAAGATATCCACCATATGGCAGGTATAACCTATGAAGAAATTTCACAGGAAAAATCAACATTTCGTATTACAAAAAACAGATTGCCATGGCTCATCGTTGCTTTTGCAGGAGAATTAATGGCTGCTATGGTTCTTAGTCGCTTTGAAGCTTCGCTTATGGAAATTGCCGCACTTACCTTTTTTATTCCTGTAATTATGGCTATGGGTGGCAATGCCGGAATTCAATCAAGTACTACAGTTGTTAGAAGCATGGCTTTGAATGAAAGCGGTATCAGTTTGCGCAATAGCTTTTTCCGAGAATTTCGTGTTGCATTATTGAATGGTTTATCTATCGGAATTATGCTGGTGCTTGTGATTCAGGTATGGCCTAAAATAGAAAACCCACTCTTTCTTGGAGCGATCATCGGCATCGCCATGATGATTGTAATCATAAATTCTACACTTTTTGGTACAGTTATTCCTTTTATGCTCAATAAATTTAAAATAGATCCTGCTATTGCCACCGGCCCATTTATCACAACATCAAATGATGTATTCGGACTGCTAATATACCTAAGTATGGCTACTTTTTACCTGAAGCATTTGCGGTAATGCACCAATTTTAACGGTTTTGAAAAAAGTGCATCCAAGTTGCCTTTATTATAATTCACACACTTTTACTTTCAATCAATGCTTTCAGCTTATCCCATTGCACTTCACGGTTTATAGCAGGTTTGTTATTCTTTTGATAAATATACAGGTTTTCTTCAAAGCTTGGTTTTGTCGGACTTTTATAAATTATTCCAAGGGGCCAGGGGTAGGACTCGCATGCTTTGCTGAAAGCAGAATTTCGATTCGTGGGATCATGGCCGTCGTCTATAACATAGGTGTTTTCTTCATACCATTTCCTGGTATTAATTTTGTTAAAGGAGATACAGGGAGTAAAAGTATCGACAAGGGCAAAGCCTTTATGCTGTATTGCCTGCTTGAAAATGTTCAGACTGAGATCAAGATTGTGAATAGATGTGCGGGCAACAAAAGAAGCATTCAGAGATATCGCTACAGCCAGTGGATTGAAAGGTTCCTCAAATACGCCGTCAACCTGTATAGGAGTTACAAACCCAACTTGGCTCGTGGGTGAAGCTTGGCCCTTTGTAAGTCCGTATACCATATTGTTGTGTACGATTGCAGTAACATCGGGATTTCTGCGAATCGCATGTATGAAATGATTGCCGCCCTCACCATACATATCACCATCACCGCTTGTGATAATTACTTTTAAATCCGGATTTACGGCCTTAATCATAGTAGCAGGAGGAAGAGCACGACCGTGAAGACCGTTGAAAAAGTTTGTCCGAAGATAATGTGGGGTTTTGGCTGCTTGCCCGATGCCTGATACAAGTACCAGTTTTTGAGGATTTATCTCCAATTCGGTAAGTGCACGTTTTAAAACATTAAGAATTCCGAAGTTGCCGCAGCCGGGACACCAGGCTATATCTGTGTTCTCTATATCAAAGTTCATAAGTTAACCTCCATTAAGAGATTTTTTCGGATATGGTATGCATCAGTTCTTCAACAGTAAATGGCAAGCCGTTATATTTTAAAATCTTATGGTCGATCTGAAATCCTGTTTCACGTAAAATCAGATTGCCGAGCTGTGAAGTAGCATTGTTTTCAACAACAATCGTGTGTTTGGCAGATGATAAAAGATGGCGCAGGTTTTCGGGCAATGGATACACTTGCTGAAGCGCTATATGGGTCAGATCTTTTTTGCCAAGGTGTTTAACTGCTTCTCTTACTATGCGGTTTGTAGAACCCCAGCTGATAATAAATCCGCGGGAATCCGAAGGGCCATATATTTTAGCGGCAATGGCAGATTCCTTGATTAGTGATAGTTTTTTGAGGCGTTTATCTACCATTTTCACCCTTAACTCCAGATTTTCGGTTATATGGCCTGCCTCATCATGCTCATCACTGTCCACTCCTACAAGCCCTTTTCCTTTGCCCGGTATACCGCGTGGTGAAATTCCATTATCTGTGAGCTGATATCGAAGATAATTTTCATCCATTTCGATAATACAGCTTTCTACCTTGATCTGACTTAAATCAAATGAAGGTATGTTGTAATAAGTATCTACAAAATACTGGTCTGTCAGGATAATCACAGGCACCTGAAATTTGTCGGCAAGATTAAATGCTTTCTGAGTAATATAAAAAGCATCTTTAAGAGATCCGGGGGCAAGAATAATTCTGGGAAATTCACCATGTCCGGCATAAAGGGCAAGCTCAAGATCGCCCTGTTCGGTTCGTGTGGGCAGCCCTGTGCCAGGTCCGGGCCGTTGGGCAAGGTGAATAACCACCGGCATTTCAAGCATACCGGCAAGACTTAATCCTTCAGCCATTAATGCAAAACCGCCTCCTGAGGTTGTAACCATGGCTCTTGCACCGGCATACCAAGCTCCGATTGCCATGTTAATGGCTGCAATTTCATCCTCAGCCTGTTCAACTATCAGTTCAAAATCATGTTCAACTTTAGCCATGAAAGTGATTACCCCGGTTCCCGGACTCATGGGATAAGAGGCAATACACCGGCATCCGCCTGCAATCGCTCCCATGGCGATTGCCTCAGAACCGTTTATCATGATATCGTTTTGAATGTCCGATATAGATAATTCCGGAAAGCGTACTGTACCGTTTTCTAACAGTTCCCGACCATGTTTAAAGCCAAGATGGGCGGCTTTAATGTTAAGTTCAACCAGTTTTTCGCCTTTTGCTCCAAAATACTTTCCAAGATATTTTTCCATGATCTGACCGTCTGTTTTCAGCAAGGATAGTATCAAACCAAGAGCAATAGTGTTGGAATAAATTTCGCTGCCAAGCTCTTTTGAGAGCTTTTTTAAGGGAATATCAAAGATTTTCAGATTTGTTTCAAGCGCTTCCATATCTCCTGCAACAATTGTCTGGCTTGTAATGCGGTGTTGCAGTCGAGGAAGCACTTCCTTGTCCAGGGGTATAAGCAGGTCGACACGTTCAATGGGTGCCTGTAAAGGATGCGAGCCGACACGGATACTGGTGGTATTACTTCCCCCGCGAACTCGTGACATATATTCTTTAGTTGCAAAAACATAAAAGTTGTTCAGCTTCAGAATTTTTGTCAAAAGTTGCTCAATGGTCTGGATACCCTGACCGGCCTCTCCTCCAAGAACTATGGAAATATCATTTGATAACGGCAGTTGAGACATTTTAATGACCTCCTAATAGTTTTGGCCTTAGCGCTCCAATCTACCGGAGCATCTTTTTTATAGATTTTCGGCAAGTTTTCTTAGGAATTATATAAATAATATTTTATAATTCTATCTCACATAAGATAGTATTGCAAACACCAAGTTATATTTTTCCAATATCTCAATTTTTTAAATAAGGCAGGAGAATATTCTTTTGATAGAGCAGTCTCTTGAAAAGCTATATGGTCATAGTATAAAAATAACAAAATAATCATATTTATTGTTATCTGTAATAATATACGGTAAATGATATAAAAAATGTTCAGCAAAAAAAACAACGTACTTAAAAAAAGGAGGATGTGTGGAAGGGAAAAAGATAAAAGACAGTCAGGTTACAACTATTCAGCAGATGACCCACCAGGATGCTAATTTTGCCGGAAATGTCCATGGTGGAGTGGTAATGAAACATATTGATTCTACCGCTGGAATTGTTGCCACACGACATGCCTGTTCCAATGTTGTTACTGCTTCTATCGATCGGCTGGATTTTTACAGCCCTGTCTATATCGGAGACCTGTTGATTCTAAAAGCAAGCGTTAATATGGTGGGTAAAACTTCTATGGAAGTTGGTGTAAGGGTGGAAGCCCAAAATTATATAACCGGCGAAACCCGAACAACAGCGTTGGCATATCTCACATATGTTGCACTGGATCCGGAGGGAAAACCCGCCCAGGTTCCTGTTCTTATATTTGAAACTGAAGAAGAAATCCGCAGGAGCTCGGAGGCCAAAGCTCGAAGAGAAATGCGGCTTGCTGAAAGAATCAGAGAAAAAAAGAACAAATTTTAATAGCCAGTTACTGAATTAGTAGCTAACTATCATAAAATATTTATATTTTCTTATACCATTTCCCGGATTCGTCTTGCAGCCATTCGCCTGCTGCCGCGCTTTCAATAATTTGTAATGCCCGACGTTTGCCAACTAGAGTTGAATCTGTTCCCTGTTGTTTACCTATGGCTGTATAAACAGCTTTCCTGTCACTGTTTTCATCATTTACTGTAATCTTATCGCTATCGCTTGCTTTGCTTTCCGGCATTACTTCCAGATATCCTTGATTATTTTCACCAACAGTACCTTTCGATTTTAAAGCCTGAATTGTTGGAACCCGTTCAATCATTCTTGCTTTGATGTCTTTTGCTTCAAGCGCAAATGAAAAACTGCAAGTAAAAAGAATCAGCATTAATAAGATAATTATTCTTGGACTATTTTTGGCTATCATTTATTTAATCTCCTTAATATGGCGCATAATTTATTTATTATTTTGTTTTATCAATATCTCCGAAAAAATCATCGAGTGCTTTATCAACTTTTATATTTATATCAATTGTAATGTGTATGGGTTTAATTTCAACAGGTGCCAAAGCTACTTCATGATGCGTATAGCACGCCGGAATAGAAAAAAAAGACAATATGCCAAACAGAATCATGATTTTTTTTATCATAATTACATCCTTATAGTTTAATTGTGATTTCTTTAATGCTCTATATTTATATTTTATTGTAATTTGATATAAGCCTGATTTTGAATATAAGCAGCCTGTTCAACACTCCATTTATTTATTTCCTTTCCTGAGTTTATCAATATTCATAGCATCCTTGTAATATAAAACTTTGTCAAGAGGAATAGTAAGGTTTATATCAAGACTTATCCCCTGAAAAATTGAACCCTCCGCTGCTGAGTTAACTTTCACAAAGCCACCTGTTTTCTTATCATAAATAAAGGGTAAAGTGTTAACTGGCTTTCCGTCAAACTGCAAATTTAACAGGAGATTTTCTCCGGCGCTTCTAAATTTAAGTTTAGCCCAATTGTACTTATAATTTTTAAGTGCTTCTATCGTAAGTTCAATTTGTGCAAATTGAGAAGTGCCTGGAATCAGGTTTTGAGTAAGAAGCTTAGCATCGGCAAGATGAATAGTGCCGCCATCTCCGGGGGTAGAATAAAGAAAACCATCTGTAAAAATCAATTTACCTTTGGTGTATTCAATCGGTATGGAGCCGTTAACGGCTCCATTTCCTTCGGCTTTGGCAACTCCAAATTGTTCGATTAATTTTGCAAGATTGATCCGGTCACAAAATAATGTAAGGCTCAAATCTTTATTCAGAGATGAAATTCTTAAAGCATTAGTGTTTACTGATCCATCGCACCAATTAAAACGGCACTTTTCAATAAAGAAAGATTCAGTCGGTTCAATTTGGAAATCTACTCTGCCGTCTGATAATTGAATCGATCCAATTGATGCCCTGTCGAAAGCAAACTGCTGCTTTGGAGCGCTTGTTATAGAAGGAAGATCCGGTAAATTCAGATTTATTTTAATTCCTTCAATAAGAATTGCTTTATCCTTGTAGTTAAACGATCCTTCTTCAATGATTGCTTTAATAAATCCTGTAAACTTCTTTTCTTTAAAACCTATTTTGCCGTTTAATTGTGCTTCACCTGAAAACGACATTCCTTCTGCCTGGGGGAACAACCTGTAAATATCGATTCCTGAAGACAGTATATATTTTTGCATGTTAATACTGATTTCGGTTTCATAAGTATTTGAGGAAAGTAAACCCGTTTTTCCAATAAAATTAAAATTCATTCCTTTAAATGGAATGCTTGTATATTGAGCATTGTAAATTAAGCC
>JAHIFE010000078.1 GCA_018901125.1 Pseudomonadota bacterium
AGCCACTTTCAAAACGTTTCAGTTTGGTCAAGATCAAGGCGGATGAAAATTTTAACCGCAGGAATACATGGGGTATTTCGAGGATTAAAATTTTCATCCAACGCAGAGATCGGCCAAAATGGGACGTTTTGAAACTGGCTCGATAGCATAAACATTATATTGGCATATCCCGCCAAACATATGACGCAAAATCCATTTTAATGTTTTTGGTATACCTTATAATTAAAAAAATAATCATCCGTGTACATTGTTTCCTTATCTGTTGAACCAATCTATATTATTACTATTAATTCTCGCTGATTTAGCCTGCCCCAAATCATAAACAGAAAAATAGCTTCAGATTAAAATATTTATTATGTTTCGGCATCTAACTTGCTTTAGATCTGATTTATTTTAGATATCAATCAAAATACTTTTTCTTTGTCTGGATTACCACAGGCTAAAGTTATCGGCCATTCTTCCGATAATAGGGACTGTGATTATGAAAAAAATTATGCGTGGTTGTTTAAGAAGATACGAAACAAATTGGTTTAATAAGTGGGATAAGTAAAAGGAGACAGAATTAATTGACAAAACCGGCGGAGAAAATTGCTAAGTCACTCAGCGTTGCGACAGACAGAGAGGGGAAATACCTTACTTTTACTTTGGCATCTGAAGAGTACGGCATCGGCATTATAAAAATAAAAGAGATAATTGGAATGATGCCGATTACTACAGTTCCCCAAGCACCTGGATTTGTTAAAGGAGTTATTAATCTTCGGGGCAGGGTTATCCCGGTAATAGATTTAAGACTAAGGTTCGGATTGAATAGAATCGATTACACTGAACGGACCTGCATTGTGGTTGTGGAAATACCAGGTGAGTCAGGAACCTTTACAATCGGTATCGTTGTCGATTCAGTATCGGAAGTATTAAATATCAAGGCAGATGATATTGAAGAAGCACCGGCTTTCGGCACAAGCCGGAATACCGATTACATACTTGGAATAGCTAGATTCGAAGGCGGAATCAGGATACTGCTTGATATTGACAAGGTCTTAAGCCTTGATGAAGCGGCTACGGTTGATAAAGCCGCATGAGGTGCAAAACAAAATATTTTAGAGCTTACATAACATGTTCTGTTTAATCTTTTATTGTTAATTGCCTTATCAATATTAAATAAATATCGGGTATTTATTTTTTAAGGCAATAAATAAAATTGTTATCCATAGCATCTGGCAACTATTACTACTAAAGGAGGAAACATGGTTAAAAGGAGGAAAACATTATGAAGTTAAAAAGGTTAATGCGAATTATTATTATTGGATTGGGTTTACTCGTTACGATTGCGGGAACAGTTTCAGCTGTTACAGCGGGGGATGTGAAAATTATTGCAAACAAGAATGTGCCCGCCAGTTCCATCTCATCGGATATGCTTAAGGAGATTTTTCTTGGCAAGAAAAACACATGGGACAATGGAATGAGTATAAATTATGTGACTCTCGATTCCGGTGAGACACACAACGATTTTCTTAAAACCTATCTTCAAAAATCTGATGCTCAGTTTAACAACTATTGGAAAAAGCAGGTGTTCACGGGCCAGGGTCAGATGCCCAAAGCCTTTAATTCAGACAAAGCCATGATAGATTTTGTTGCAGGAACTAATGGGGCCATTGGATATGTTTCGAGTACAGCAGACACCGGATCGGTTAAAACCATTACAGTAAAATAAGAGGAGGAACCTATATATGAGAAAAATATTAATATTTATAGCAGCATTCATGACAATTGGATTTGGCTCTAATGCTTTAGCTGTGGAAGCTGATGTGCTGGGCGGTGTTTCAATTCACGGCTTTATATCACAAGGATTCTTGATGAGCCATGAGTATAATTATCTTAGCCACAACAGCAGAACTGGCAGCTTTGAGTATAATGAAATGGGCATAAATTTCAGTAAGCAGGTGGCCGATAAACTGCGCATAGGAGTGCAGATATTTTCCAGGGACTTAGGAAATGTTGCCAATAATAAAGTTACTATAGACTGGGCTTATGCAGACTACAAATGGCAAGACTGGCTTGGAATAAGAGCCGGCAAGCTTAAAATGCCCGTAGGTATATTTAACGAAACACGTGATATCGATATGCTTCGCACTTGTATAGTAATGCCCCAGAGTCTCTACCCTGAGCTTATGAGAGATGTTTCTATAGCACTAAACGGGGTAGGCCTTTACGGCTATGTTCCTATTGGGCCTGCAGGAAGTTTGGATTATGTAGGTATTGTCGGTTCAATGGGCATAGATAATGAAAGCGGTGTCGAAAAATATATGAACAGTACTCTGACGGGAACACCTTTGGCTATGAATGGTGATATTGATGCAGATACCGCCATTACCGGCCGCATCAAATGGAATACACCACTTTCCGGGTTGGGACTTTCAGCTAATATGTTGAAATTTAAAGCTGTCATGCCTCTGTTTTACGACACCGGAAACCCATTAACCTCATTTTCCACAGCAATGGAAATGGATCAGATGATCTATGGTATAGGCGTGGAATACATCTGGGAAAATCTGTCTCTGGCAGGTGAATACAGAATAAGTGATGTGGACAGTACATTGTTTGGAACAACAACAAATAAAAAGGCGGAAAATTATTATGTCATGGCTTCTTACCGGTTTAACGACTGGTTTGAACTGGGTTCATACTATTCTATTTCTTATGCAGACAAAGATGACAGGTACGGTGATAATGTTGTTGAGACTGCTACACGCAAGGATCACTCAGCCTGGCAAAAGGATCTGGCCCTGTCTGCCCGTTTTGATATAAATTCAAACTGGATATTTAAAGTTGAAGGCCACAAAGTAAACGGCACCTCAAATGTTCTGGCTGTGGATAATACCGACAGATCAGAAAAAGACTGGTATTATGGCGCAGCCAAGCTGACATTCAGTTTCTAACACATAAACCTGTTAAATCAGTTGCAGGAAATATTTCCTGCAACTGAATCCAAAAAGCTAACTGCTAACAGCTTCCGGCAAAGCCGGATTATGGAGGCTATGGATCAATTATGATGCAAAATTTAAGTATGTCAAAAAAAATATGGCTAAGCATGAGCATACTGGTTATCGGTTACTTCTTAACCATGGTCTTCGGATTTGGAATGGGAGTCCGTATGGAAACCAGAATGCTAAGCGTTTCCGATTATCTGTTTCCAGCTTCAAACCTTGGCCAGGAAGCGCTGACAGCGTTTAAAGATCAAGTACGTCTTTACAATGACGGTATTATGCTGGGAGATGGCGAGACCATCAATCGTGCAGGCCATGAGGCCGAAAATGTACAAAAAGCATTGGGTGGAATATTGAATATTCCTGGTGTGGATGAAACATCCGCTGTCCAGGTAAGAGAAACTCTCTCAGCACTAACAGCATTTACCCAGGAGGCTCAACCCGTTTACATGTCCATGAGCAAGGGGGAAAACCAGTCATCCAGAACTGCACAACTGGCTGGCCAGACCGAAGTATTACGCGGCAAGCTTCTTAAAATTCAACAGATGTTTGCAGATAGCCTCAAGGCAGAATTGCTTGCAAATGTACAGAACAGTAAACAACAGCGTTTCCTGAATTTTGGTGTTTTTGTTGTTGTAGTTTTATTAGGGATTACCTTAACCGGTCTGATCATCAGCCGCTCCATTACAGGTCCTATCGGAAGAATAATCGGCGGACTTACAGAAGGAGCGAATAAGGTAAACGATGCATCTGATCAGGTTTCCAGCGCCGGCCAAACCATGGCAACAGGCACATCGCAACAGGCGTCATCCATTGAGGAAATCGCTTCTTCACTGGAAGAAATGACTTCCATGATCAAGCAGAATGCCGATAACTCCTTGGAAGCCAACCGGGTAATGGCTGATTCCGATAAGACGGTATTGGAAGCTCATACTGCCATGGAGAGACTTAGTCAGTCTATGGATGATATTTCAAATGCGAGCAAGGAAACCCAAAAGATCATTAAAACCATTGATGAAATTGCATTTCAGACCAACCTTTTGGCTCTCAACGCAGCAGTTGAGGCTGCCAGAGCAGGAGAAGCTGGCGCCGGGTTTGCAGTTGTGGCGGATGAAGTTCGAAATCTGGCTATGCGTGCTGCCGATGCCGCACGCAATACAGCCACGCTGATAGACAATACCATTGCCGCTGTAAAAAATGGCACTGTGTATTCGGAAACCACCCTTACTGCATTTACAAAGACTATGGAATCCTCAAAGAAAGTCAGCAGCCTGGTGTCCGAAATCGCCGCCGGGTCGCAGGAACAGGCACAAGGCATACAACAGGTTAACAGTGCCATGTCTGAAATCGATACAGTTATTCAAAAAACAGCCGCGATTGCTGAAGAATCCGCTTCTGCAGCTGAGGAGCTTAATTCCCAGTCAAAATCCATGAATGACTATGTTGAACAACTCGTGTCTCTGGTAGGACTCAGAAACAATCTGAACGGAAGAGAAAACAGAAACGCACCTGAGTCAAATTCCCAAGGCAAAGGCATCACCGGAACTAATCGAAGAAGTGGGGCTGCGTCCAATAATCGGTTAATTGCACATCATAACAGCGATTTTTGATAGTTTTCGCAGTGCGGAAGGAATCCACATTTGAGTTAAGGGTGGCAGGATGATTTGCAATTTAAAGACAGCAGGTATGCATGATATAAAAGATATTTATGAACAGAAACATTCCCGGCATCTATTATATTATTACAGGCAACACAAAAGCTTGATGGGTTCCGTAACAAGCCCATCAAGCTTTGTAATTTCATAAAAACCGAATTATATGATTTTTGCGAAGGGATTAAACTTTTTTTCTATAGCGATGGATGTTTCAGGGCCGTGTCCTGTAAGAACCCTTACATTATCTCCGAGCACAAAAAGCTTATTTCTTATACTTGATATAATAGTATCATAATCACCACCCGGAAAGTCCGTGCGTCCGATTGATCCAGCAAAAAGAGTGTCACCTACAAAAACACATCCATCCGTATAAAGAGATATACCGCCCGGCGAATGACCGGGAGTGTGTATAACCTTTAAGGTAATATCCCCGAATTTTACCTCGTCTCCATCTTTCAGCATTCGATCCGGAGGAGGTGAGTCTTCAACGTTCATTCCCCATGCTGCACCGGTAGCCGAAAGACAGCTCAGCATCGGAGCATCAAGGCTGTGTATCAGAAGATCTGCGCCGGTAATTTCCTTCAATTTTTTGTTTCCACCAACATGGTCAATGTGTCCGTGAGTGTTTATAATGTATTTGACTTTCAGTTTATGTTTTGCAACTACCATCAGAATTTTATTTGACTCATCTCCCGGATCAATAACCACAGCCTCTTTAGTAGTTTCACATCCAACAATAAAACAATTTGACATTATCGGTCCAACTATTAAGTCTTCTATAATCAAAACAACCTCCGGTTACATTAATTAGTTATTAATTTTAATTACTTCTTTTTCAACAGCATCCCTGATACTGTCAAGAATGCCGTTTATGAAAGGTCCGGACTCATCAGTTCCATATTTTTTCCCTATGTCTATTGCTTCATTTATAGAAACCTTGGAGGGAATATCATTGCACCAGAGAAGTTCATATACGGCTATTCTAAGGATATTCCTGTCTACACAGGACATACGGCTAATTTTCCAGTTGCTGGAAAACCGCTCTAATATGCCATCAATCTCCGGTTCTGAACTAACAACTCCTCTAATAAGTCTGTAAAAAAAAGGCAGAATATCTTCGGGCGGATTAAAATTGTCCCGGAAGCTTTCCATAATCTCTTCGGAATTATCATGGCATTTATCCATGTAAAAAAGGGCCTGCATTGCGAGTTCCCGTGATTTTCTGCGACTACCCATTTTTATGCTTTATCTATAATATCAATAAGATTAGCCATTTCAACGGCAGAAATTGCAGCACTCCATCCTTTGTTTCCGGCCTTGGTTCCGGCGCGCTCTATTGCCTGCTCTATAGTATCTACAGTTATTACCCCGAAAATTACAGGGATTCCGGTTTCCAGGCCAACCATGGCAACTCCCTTTGTAACTTCAGCACTTATGTAATCAAAATGCGGAGTTGCTCCCCGTATAACAGCACCAAGACATATTACAGCATTATACCTTTTTCTTTCTGCCATTTTTTTGGCAACAAGAGGAATCTCAAAAGCACCGGGAACCTTAACTATTTCAATATCCGAATCGATTGCTCCTGAGCGCAACAGCGCATCAACAGCACCTCCAACAAGTCTGTCGGTAATAAAATCATTAAAGCGGCTTGTAATAATAGCAAATTTCTTGCCTTCTGCAATAAGTTTGGCCTCGATTATTTTAGGCATATGTTCCTCCGGATTTAAAAAAAATATTAAAAAATAATACGGTTAAGGTGTTCCATCAACTTCTATAAGGTGCCCCATTTTAATTTTTTTGCATGAAAGATACCCTTTGTTATATTGATTTGCTCCAATCTCAATTCCAACCTGCTCAACAACACTTAGTCCGTATCCTTCAAGCCCGACCATTTTTTTGGGGTTATTTGTTATAAGCCTCATTTTTTTTACACCAAGATCAACTAAAATCTGTGCACCTATACCATAATTTCTCAAATCGGGCTTAAAACCCAATCTTTCATTGGCTTCAACTGTATCAAGCCCCTGATCCTGAAGAGCATAGGCCTTAATCTTATTGACAAGTCCTATACCGCGTCCTTCCTGGCGTATATAAAGAAGGACCCCGCTGCCTTCTTTTTCGATCATTTTCATCGATTTGTGCAACTGATCACCGCAGTCGCATCTAAGTGATCCGAATATATCGCCTGTCAGGCATTCTGAATGGACTCTCACAAGAACAGGCTTTTCAGGATCAATATCTCCTTTAACCATAGCAATATGAAGAAATTTATCAATATCGTTTTCATATACTACGGCCTTAAACTCACCTGCATAAGAAGTTGGGATTACAGTTTCTGCAGATCGTCTTACAAAACGTTCATTTGCCAGACGATATTCGATAAGATCCGCTATAGTACAAATTCCGATTCCATGTTCTTCGCTGAATTTTTCGAGAGACGGCATTCTTGCCATCGTTCCGTCATCATCCATTATTTCACAGATAACTCCGGCCGAGTTCAAGCCGGCAAGACGGGCAAGATCAACAGAACCCTCCGTTTGCCCGGATCTTACAATAACGCCCCCGTCTCTTGCCCTTAAAGGGAAAATATGTCCCGGCCTTACCAGATCATTGGGGCGGGCATCGTCGGCTATGGCCGTTAGGATTGTTGTTGCGCGGTCTGCTGCGGAAATTCCGGTTGTAACACCGCATCTTGCCTCAATGGATACTGTAAATCCCGTTTGATACATGGATGTATTATTTTCCACCATCGGCGGGAGATAGAGGGAATCTATCTTTTCTCCCGTCATGGAAAGGCATATAAGCCCTCTTCCGTATTTTGCCATAAAATTTATAGCTTCAGGCGTAACTTTTTCAGCTGCCATGGTGAGGTCACCTTCATTCTCCCTGTCCTCATCATCAGACAGGATAACCATGCGCCCTTCACGTATATCCTTGATAGCTTGTTCAATTGAAATTATCGGCATTTTATATATTAATCTCCTAAAAAATTTGTTACATTAATTATGTTATGAAAGAACCCTTACCCTGGGTAAAGACTCCGGGTTGGTATTTAATTAATCCATCGAGCCAGTTTCAAAACGTCCCATTTTGGCCGATCTCTGCGTTGGGTGAAAATTTTAATCCTCGAAATACCCCATGTATTCCTGCGGTTAAAATTTTCATCCGCCTTGACCTTGACCAAACTGAAACGTTTTGAAAGTGGCTCCATCATATAAATCCGGTTTTTGATAAAAAAGCCATATCTATAGAGGCCTTTATATCTTTTTTCTCACCGGTGCTTGTTTGCGTACCGACAAAACGTTCTATGTATTTTCCTATCATATCTGTTTCTATGTTTACAGAATCGTTTTCCACTTTTATACCCATTGTGGTAAGTTTTGCCGTATGAGGTATAATGCTTACTTCAAACCGGCCTTCATCGCAGTTGTTTACCGTAAGACTAACTCCATCCACCGCAACAGAGCCTTTTTTTATTATATAACGAGAAACAGAAAAAGGTATCTCAAATGTAATTATCAATGCGTTGCCTGTCAATTTTTTACGCCTGATTGTGCCAATACCGTCAATATGTCCCGAAACAAGATGACCATCCAGCCGATCAGAAAGGCGCAAGGCTCGCTCGATATTTACCCGATCTCCTGTTTTAGCATTTCCCAAGGTGGTTTTATCAAGGGTTTCCGGAGAAACATCAACATCAAAACGCTTTCTCTCGATATCAACTACAGTAAGACAGGCTCCGTTAACTGCAATACTGTCTCCAATTGCAGTTCCATCGAGGTTGATATCCGTTTCTACAGCAAGGCGTTTTCCTATCCTGCCTGATGAACGAATCGAGGAAATAGTGCCAAGGCTTTCAATTATACCTGTAAACATGTCAGATATATCCCTCTATTAAAATATCATCTCCGAACTTTTGAATACTAACTTCTTTAACGGAAAGGCAATCCTTCATAAGAGCAGGCCCAGGTCCCCTGCAAATACTTACTCCATCGCCACCAAGAATTTTAGGTGCATAGAAAAAGAAAATTTTATCAACTATCTTATGCAAAAATGCGGATGCAATTACCCGGCTTCCTCCTTCTACGAGAAGACTTGTAATACCCATTAAACCCAATGTGTCCATCAGTATATCAAGATTTATCAGGTTATTTTCAGTAGGCGACTCAATAATTTTTACACCTTTTTCTTCAAGTCTCAGCTTTTTTTGTAAAACAGCTTTATCAGGTGCAAGATCACTCATGACTACAATTGTATCAGATTCAATATTTTGATTTAACACAAGTGCATCTTCAGAAATTGAAAGCCTTGAATCAAGAATTATTCTAACCGGGTTAAGTCCATTCATGCCGTTAATACGTGTTGTCAGTTCAGGGTTATCCCTTTTTACCGTATCAATGCCGACCATGATAGCATCGGTATAATGTCTTAGCCTGTGAACGAATTGCCTTGATTCTTCACCGGTAACCCATTTTGAGTCTCCGGTTTTAGTGGCAATTTTACCATCTAAAGTTGAAGCGCATTTTACTATGACAAACGGTCGTTTTGTCTTAGTATATTTAATAAAAATTTCATTTTGTTTTTCTGCTTCTTTTTTACATACTCCGAATGTTACTTCTATACCGTTATTTATTAAAAATTCTGCCCCGTTTCCTTTAACATCCGGATTGGGGTCCTTGATTGCTGCCACAACCCTTTTTATGCCTGATTCAATAATTTTTTTTGTACAGGGAGGTGTTTTGCCGAAATGATTGCAAGGCTCAAGCGTGACATAAAGAGTAGCTCCAAATGAGTCTTTTTTTGCATCATCAATAGCATTTACTTCTGCATGAGCTTTACCAACAGCTTCGTGATAACCTTTTCCAACAACTTTACCGTCTTTAACAACAACCGCACCCACCATAGGATTTGGCGAAGTAAACCCGCGGCCGTTTTCGGCAAGGTCTATGGCCATTTTCATATAAAATAAGTCATCCATATAAAACTCTATTGTTTGCTCAGCAGTTTCTTTAATTCCCAGATAAAATCGTTAATATCTTTAAACTCTCTGTAGACGGATGCAAACCTGACATAAGCCACATCATCAATTTCATGAAGCTTTTTCATTATCTTTTCGCCGACTATGTTTGCAGCTATCTCTTTTTCTCCCGTTTCTTTAAGGTCGCGTTCAAGTTCATCAAGAAAATCTTCAATAACATTAATACTTATGTTGCGTTTTTCGCATGCTTTGAGAATGCCGCTACGCACTTTGTCTTTTGAGAATATTTCCCTGCGTCCGTCTTTTTTTATTATCACAACAGGAAGCTCTTCAATCTGCTCGTATGTTGTGAAGCGCCTGCTGCAACCTATACATTCCCGGCGCCTGCGAATCACGTTTCCATCTTTGTTTAATCTGGAATCAATAACCTTGTTGTCAAGCTCCGCGCAAAAAGGACATTTCATAAGAACCTCCCAGTCAGACAGTTTACAGCTTGGTTACTTCAATACCCGCCTCCTCCAACATTTCTGACGACATTTCATCTGCATACCCATCAAGATAATATATTTTTATTATACCCGCATTTATAATCATTTTGGCGCATATGGAACAGGGAAGGTTTGTGCAGTAAAGTACTGCATCTCTTATGGAAACACCGTGAAAGGCAGCCTGTATAATAGCATTTTGTTCGGCATGAATTCCTCTGCAAAGTTCATGTCTTTCTCCGGATGCAATCTTCATTTTTTCACGAAGGCAGCCGATTTCAAGACAATGCTTCAATCCGGAGGGTGCCCCGTTGTATCCTGTTGAAAGTATTCTCTTGTCTTTTACTATTGAAGCGCCCACTGAACGCCTCAGGCATGTTGATCTCTTGGCAACAAGGGTTGTAATATCCATAAAATATGTATTCCATGTAGGACGGCTGCTCTTATCCGGCATATTATCTGATACTCCCCTTTCTTAGTCAGGTTGTTTCTTTCAATCAATGTTATTATATATCGGAAAAGCTTCGCAAAGCTTTCGAACTATTTCTCCCGTTCGTTTTATAAGAGATTCATCCTTGGGATTTTTAAGAAGGCCAACTATAAGCTTTGCAATTGTTTCCATTTCCGCTTCCTTCATTCCTCTTGTGGTCAAAGATGGTGTTCCGATACGGATTCCACTTGTAATAAAAGGGCTTAATGTATCAAACGGTATGGAGTTTTTATTTACAGTTATGCCAGCCTGTTCCAAAACATTTTCGGCCTCTTTGCCTGTAATATTCAAGTTTCTCAAATCAACAAGCATCAGGTGATTATCCGTTCCACCGGATACAAGATTGATGCCTTCTTCAATTAAGTTCATTGCCATTGTTTTTGCATTTTTAACAGTGCTAGCCTGATATTGTCTGAATGAATCACAAAGAGCTTCCTTGAAACATACAGCCTTTGCAGCAATTACATGCATAAGCGGGCCGCCTTGAATTCCGGGAAAAATTTCCTTGTTAAGCTTTTCCCCGAATTGAGCTTTAGCAAGTATCAACCCTCCCCTTGGGCCTCTTAATGTCTTGTGGGTGGTTGCGGTAATAATATCTGCAAACGGCACTGGAGAAGGGTGTTCGCCCGCTGCAACCAGCCCGGCAATGTGAGCCATATCAACCATAAGGTATGCGCCTACCGATTCTGAAATTTCGGCAAAAGCCTTAAAGTCTATAGTTCTCGGATATGCGCTTGCACCTGCTACTATCATTTTTGGTCTGTGCTTTTTTGCTAATTGATCAAGTTCATTATAATCTATAGTTCCCGTATTTCGGCCTACTCCATAATGGGCAAAGTTAAAAAACCTGCCTGAAAAGCTTGCCGGACTTCCGTGAGTAAGATGGCCACCGTGGGAAAGGTTCATTCCCAGTATCGTATCTCCGGGTTTAAGCAATGCAAAATATACCGCCATGTTTGCCTGGGAACCGGAGTGGGGCTGTACGTTTGCATATGAAGCACCAAATAGTTTTTTTACTCTTTCAATAGCCAGTTTTTCTGCGATATCAACGTTCTCACATCCGCCATAATAGCGCTTGTCGGGATAACCTTCTGCATATTTATTTGTCAGAACGCTTCCCTGCACGGCCATAATCGCCCGGCTGGCAATGTTCTCAGAGGCAATCAATTCCAAGGTATTTTTCTGCCTTTCGTATTCACAGGCAATAACTTTTGCTATTTCAGGATCTGTTTTCTCAATATATTCCAGATTCAACTTATTTTCCCTTACTTTCTATCTCAAATTATAACCAATGGGCTCATAAAAAACCCACCATAAATACTGTAAAAACATATAAATACTGCTGCAACAAATATTATAATTTATTACCTAAATTATTAAATATATCAATCCTTTGCTGATGCCGTCCTCCTTCAAAAGCGGTTTCAAGCCAGGATTTTAATATTTCAACCGCAAGCGCCTCTCCGATAATACGGGCTCCCATTACCAGCACATTGGAATTGTTGTGCTTCCTGCTGATAATAGCCGAAAAAAGATCATTGCAAAGAGCCGCTCTGATATTTGAAAACCTATTGGCAACGATAGACATGCCTATCCCGCTGCCGCAAAGAAGAATACCACGGGTAAATTCCCCGGCTGAAACAAGCGAAGCTACCTTGATCCCATAATCAGGATAGTCAACCGAGCTTTCATTTTGAGTACCGATATCCTTGACTTCAATATCATTTTCTATAAGATAATTTTTTATTAGTTCTTTAAGCTGATATGCAGCATGATCGCTTCCAATAACAATAGGTGATTTATCCATCGACAAATTCCTGTTTTTTGGCAATTTAAACTAAAATAATAACATTTTGAATACATTCCATATAACACAATTATGAAGCATGGTTTTGCAAATTTATAAAATTACATGCATCTTTAAATAACCGCAAGAAAAATAAACAGTTTGTAATATGGTATTTTATAAGAAACAAGATAAAAAAGATGAATTTTCCTATCATGTAAGAAAGGGCAGAGTTAAGAAATATCAGTGGGAACTTATATAATCTACAACATCTTTTACAGTGAAAAGTTTCTCCGCATCATCATCCGGAATCTCCATTTCAAATTCTTCTTCCATTGTCATAATAAGTTCAACCAAATCAAGAGAATCTGCTCCAAGATCATTAACAAAAGATGCCTCACGGACCACATCGGAAAGATCTATTCCCAGTTTTTCTGCAATAATCTTTTTAACTTTATCTTCAACAGACATCGACTCTATTCTCCTATAATTATATCACCATTTATATAGCATTCAATTTTGTTCTGGTTCAAGATAAGCTTATCAGGTCAAATTAAAGGTGTGCTTTGAAGTATTTTAAGAATAGCGCGCAGTTCAGCACTGCCGAAAATATCTTGCGAGACGGGTTATGCAAAAAAATATTACATATACATTCCTCCATTAACATGAATAACCTGTCCTGTAATATAAGAAGCACTTTTGGAAGCAAGAAAAAGAACTGCTGCTGCAATATCTTCCGGTTTACCTATACGCCCTATCGGAATTCCGTTTATCAAGACTTCTTTAGCTTTTTCAGAAAGAGCCCCTGTCATGTCGGTTTCGACAAATCCTGGTGCAACAGCATTAACCGTTATTTCTCTAGAAGCAAGTTCTTTTGCTACAGCCTTTGTAAAACCGATTATTCCGGCCTTTGAAGCTACATAATTAGCCTGTCCTGGGTTTCCGCTTGCACCAACAACGGAAGATATGTTTATTATGCGGCCATACCTTTGCTTTATCATCGGTTTTGCAGCGATTTTAGTACACAGGAAAGCACCTTTCAGGTTGGTATCAAGAACATCATCCCAGTCTTTTTCTTTCATACGGACCAACAGGCCGTCTCTTGCAATACCGGCATTATTAACAAGAACATCAATCCGCCCGCTTTCTTCAAGTATCTTTCCGAAAAAAGATTCAACATCTTTTCCCGACATTATATCAACCTGCATTCCTTTTGCAAATCCGCCCGCCTCACCAATAATTTTTTCAATCTCTGCAGCTGCATCAACAGAGGACGAATAGTTGAAATAGATACGGGTATCAGGTCCTGCAAAAGCAAGACAAATTGCCCTTCCTATACCTCTTGTCCCTCCGGTAATTACTACTGTACGGGTTATCTGCTGCGTTGTGTGATCCGGCATTACTACCTTTCAAACACTATATCTGCTAATTTATCCATATCTGCCAGAATGTTTTCATAACTTAGCATAAGCTCATCATATGAGATTCTTGCCATAAAATCTGAAATTTGGTTCGGGCTAAAACTCCCTGAGCCCCTTAAAATCTTATCCAGATTATTCAGTACAAGCCGGGCGGTTTCGTTAGCAAATATTCTCGATATAATTTTAAACTTCTCAGCCTGATTCCCTCCGCTCTGAATAATAAAGGCAGACTTTCTGGCAAGACTTGCACCGACTTCAACATATGCCATCATATCAGCAAGAAGAAACATTATATGCTGCTGCCGGGTAAGCTTATTTTCATGAACAAAGGTAATGGTATCGTTAAGCGCTTTAGCTGCAAGCCCATAATAGCGATATCCTGCATCAGTTATAGAGGCATTCAGTTTATCCATCTCTTTATATATGGAAAGATAAAATTCGCCTTTGGTTTTCCATGTTTTTTTCCAGCGGAACGTGCCTATAATATTTTGCTGAATCTCGCTGGTTCCTTCGTATATGCGAGTAATTCTAACATCTCTTTTGATCTTTTCAACTTCATATTCAGCAATATATCCATATCCGCCAAGACCCTGAATCGCATCATCTGCTGCTTTATCAGCTGATTCGGTTGCAAAAAGTTTGGCGATAGAACCTTCAACCTGAAGGTCTTCTTCGCCGGAATCAAGACGAATCACAACTTCGTCAACATATGCAGCAGCAGCTTCGGCTCTAACAACATTGGGAACAACAAGCTTATGTGTATATCCCTGTTTTTCAGAAAGAGGGGAACCAAATTGAATTCTTTGTTTTGCATAAGGAATAAGAATATTAAGACATGCCTGTGCAGCGCCAAGCGCCATAGCTGCAACCATAACTCTTGTATAGCCGAAAACCTTATTCGCCTGTTTTAAACCATGACCAGGAATTCCGCCAATAAGATTTTCAACAGGCACAAAAACATCCTCAAACAAAAGAGGGGATGTATTTGAGGCACGTATCCCGTGTTTTTCTTCACCTTTTCCCTGAATAAAACCTTTGGCTCCTTTTTCTACAACAAAAAAAGCCGGTCCTTCCGGGGTATTGGCAAGAAGTGTGATAAAATCGGCGTATCCGCCGGTTGAAATAAACTGTTTGGTGCCGTTTATTATATAACCGGTAATCTTGCCATTATCAGTTACAGGCTCAGCCTTTGTTTTTAAGGCTGCAAGGTTACTTCCGGCATCTGCTTCGGTAACGGCGTAAGCTACAAGCGATGAATCTTTTGCAATTGCGCCAAGCCATTTCTTTTTCTGCTCTTCGGTGCCCCCCACAATAAGAGGATCTGCACCAAGCTGGAGGGCAAAAAATGCCGTAGTTATACCAAGACAGATTTTTGACATCTCGAGAGTCAAATAGCAGATGTCGCGGGCTCCGCCACCCATACCGCCGTATACTTCCGGAATTCCAAGAAGCTGCAAACCTATTTCAGGGCTAAGCAGTTCTCTTATAGTCTCTTCAGGGAAAATTTCCTTTTTATCAAATTCCAGAACTTTTTCTTTGGTAAGTAACCTGTTCCTTAACCGGTTTACCGTGTCTAAAATCATCTGCCTAGATTCAAGATCAAGCCCCTTGAGTGTGATTTCTTTACCAGTTTCGGGAGAACCCATTAGAATTTATACCTCTTTTTGCTTGATGACTTCACGTCCATGGTAATATCCGCATTCCGGACAAACGATGTGCCCGGGCTTTGCTTCGCCACACTGAGAACATTTAGATAAATTAAGGGCTTCAATTTTCTGGTGCGTACGACGTTTGTCTCGTTTCGACTTGGATGTTTTGTGTTTTGGTACAGCCATAAGTAATATCCTAATATTAAGAAATAATTATTTAATACAATTAACCATTAATTGCGCAAAATTTATGGCCTTAGTAATTCAAATATATAAGATTGTCAAGAAGTTTTGAGTTTAATTTTACCGGCGGTTTTCTTTTGATTAGTTTCCATTCAGATCTAAACCAATTAATATGACAATATATTAATGGTCAGTCTCATAAACATTTCAGTAACCATGGGGCGGGAATGTTATAAATTTGAACGGGAGTGTTCTCTCACTTCCAAAAAAACTCTAAGCGGGGGCAATCGGGTAATTAGTATTAATCCGGCAGCATGTCATAAAAATACATCATTGTATCCGAGCGCGTAATGATGCCTATTATGCGCCCGTTTTCAACTACTGGAAGCCGTCCTATATCATGTTTTGCCATGAGTTTTGCAGCCTGAACCGGGCTTTTCCCGGGATCGATTGTTGTAATATTTGTGCTCATATATGCTTTTACTGGAGATTTCAGCTGGGACTCTCTTTTGATTTTAATAAAATCTCTTCGTGAAATTACTCCTACCAGTTTTTCTCCTTTAACCACTGGAAGCCCCGTACAGCCCTTTTCCTTTAATATCGCAGCAACCTTTTCCATAGATGTGTCCGCTTCAATAGTAAAAACCGGAAAAGACATTAAATCACTAATCTGCACGGATGCCTGCTGATTTCCTCCTATAAGTTCTCTAATCCATTCTTCAACCGCATCGGGATTAACTGATTTTAATATGGCAGAGGCAGCACCTGGATGCCCGCCGCCTCCCATGCTGCGCATAATTAAACCTAAATTCAAACCATTATCATTGCTGCGAGCAATAACCATGCTTCTGTCTTTCTCTTTGTTTGTAAATATTCCGAATGCGGCATCAACATTTAAAATTTCTCTGTACATACCGACAACAACAGCAAGACTGTTAATGTGCCCTTCAATCCTGAGCTTATTGATGCTGACAGTATAACCGTTTATTTTTGATCTTTTTGCAGATTGCAACATCTCAAAGAGAATATTTTTTTGTTTTTCTCCATATGCCTGGCGTAAAAAAGAGCTGACAATACTTAAGTCTGCCTTCTTTTCAAGAAGAAAGCCAGCCATAAAGGCATCTTCTGCTGTTGTAGACGGGAAGCTGAGGTTTCCTGTATCTTCATAAAGCCCCGTTAAAAACAGTGTTGCCTGTATCGGAGATATTTTCTTTTTTTCCTTTTTCAGCCTGCGTGCCATGAGGGTTATGTTTGATCCGATTTCTTCCTGGCATTCCCACGTTGCTTTTATGTTGCCCTCACATTTATGGTGGTCCCACAATATAATCTCAAGATCTTTTCTTGTAGAAAGTGCATCCATTCGTTCAAGGCGGTTCCAGTTGTTTGTATCAACAACAATAAGGCTTTTGACCTTATCAAAATCAATTTTAGCGGATGACCGCATATCAAAAATGTCTTTATGGATGGAAAGAAAAGCCTTGACATTGGGATTGACAGTTTTTGGAAGAACACAGACAGCTTCGGGATATAAAACCGTTGCAGCAATCATGGATGCAAGAGCATCAAAATCCGTGTTTTTATGTGTTGTAATAATCTGCATCAATAGTTGTCCGCATCTTTTTACCGTTTTATATTAAACTGAATATTATTTATCATAAAGAATTTTTCAAGTACAGAAAATTAGTAATTGCTTGTTAATATAGATTGTTTTTATTAAGAGCTTTAAATGTTACTGCGTAAAAAACATTTAGTTTCAGATAATTTGTCTTGATCTTTGTGTATTTTTCGATCTTCTACAAAGGTATATCGGCATTTTCCTTTAAAATGGTAACAGGAAAATCCGGTTTTCTGTCCGATTAGTAAATAAACGATAATTGTTGCACCATTAACATATATAAAAATTGATTTTTGCCAGATGGTATAAACAGTTTGGGTTATTAATGGTGAGGGGGCAACTGAATACCGAAGGTGGAAATTCCTGCGCTTTCGGTTATGAAGAAGGGGTTGGAAATTGAATAATTATTTATATATTCAAGGTTTTTGTTCTTCTCCCAATTAGTTGGGATTCAAGGGTTCTGTCATCCATTTAATCTTGTAACTTTTGAATACTGGATCACCAACTCTTCCGGAGGTGATCCAGTATTTTATAATATTGCTATAAATTTCTTTTCACTTCGCTTTTTTCTTTTAATTTATCAAGAAACTTACCAACCTCATCCTGAATCTTTTCCTGCTTGAGATTTTTTTCAATCTTTTCCTTGAGTTGAGTTTCATAGAAGTTCTTGATTTCATCCTCGGAAACTTTTATTTTCTCAACAAATTCTTTATTTATATACTGCTGTATAGTTATTACCTGTTTGATCTGTTTTTTAAGAGCAGCTTCTGTTAGCTTGACCCTGGCCAGCTCTTTTTTGAATTCTTCCGTATTTCCAAACTGTCCTTTAAATTTAGCTAACTGCTCTTCAACAGTTGAATCTTCAGCTTTATACCCCTTTTTCAGGCTCTCCTGATAGAGCAATTCGGTTTCAATCATTTTTTCAAGAACTTTTTTCTTTATATCAGTAAGCCCCTTTTCATCTAGTTTTTCCCCACGATTGGTATATTGTTCCTCAAAGGCGAAAAGCTCTCTCGCAAAATCTTCCTGTTTAATTCCTACCCCATTTACAACAGCAATATCACCCTTTGGGGCTTGAACTTTTTCTGCTTTATCAATTTGTTTATTCGGTACAACCAATTGTTTCTTTGCAACTTTATCATCTGTTGCAGTTTTATCCGTTTTTCCGGCTTTAACTGGCGATGCAATAATCATAATCGATATTATAATCAGCATAACCCCAAATAATCTCCCGCTTTGTGAACGCATTGCAATCTCCTTATTTTAGGTTAATTAAAAATGTTTTAAATATGTTCATTATTTTAATATATATAAAAATAAGCTTTTAAAAAATCCATCAACAGACCGATGGGGTAAAAGCCCCGGCACACAGGGGTGAAGCTTGAACCGATACAGCAAGCATATCATCCGCATCTTTATTGCAGGGAATATGAGCGAATCTAAAATAGATCAAAAAGTCTCAGGGTCGAAAAATTCCCGGCTGTTCACAGCAGGAATGTTTAATTTGCTTAAACCGGCGGGAGATGGAAAACTCTTCCCAGCCGTTGCAGAAAGTTGTTTTTAATTATTACGAAGATGTTGTTTTTAACGGGTGTAAATATCACCTAAATATGGTGCTGTGCAAATATTATTTTTCAAGGCATTAAAAAAAATATTAATACGCCAGTAAATAGACTATCATTTTACTTTTTACGAAGGTATCAAATATTTGCTTGGAAAGAAAATCAAGGCATGTTAATAAAACCATTTTACTTTTAGACCATTAATGGTGTTATTCGATGTAAAATTTATCAGGAGGAACAAATGGCAAAAACTCTTATCTCATATTATTCGAAGTCAGGAAATACAAAAAAAATGGCTGAATGCATAGCAGAAGGAATTAAGCCAACTGAAGGCATGGAAGTTATTTTGAAAAAGGTTGAAGATACTGTGATAGAAGATATGCTCAATTCCGACGTGATAATATTTGGTTGTCCCACTTATTTTGGAGTAATGACTGCCGAGGTAAAGGAACTGATGGATAAAAGCGTTAAATACTTTGGTAAGCTTAACGGAAAAATCGGAGGAGCTTTTACATCATCAGGCGCTATCGGAGGCGGAAACGAAACAACAATACTAAGCATCATCCAGGGATTTCTCATACATGGCATGATAATACAGGGTGTCCAAAAAGGTAACCATTACGGGCCTGTATCAATAGGGGCTCCCAATGAAGCCGTCAAAGAAGAGTGTGTGCGTTACGGAAAGATGCTAGGCGACCTTTGTGTAAAGATATTGAAATGAATAATCCAAAAATTCCACACAAAGAACTCGTAGCTGACTGGCATGCCCTTATGAGAACTTTCATCAGGCCGGAAGATGTTGCTGCAAAAACCACACTTCTTAAATATATGGAGCAGATTCTTTTCGGTCTTCATGATTTTTTAAACACACATGTCGGCATTACGGAAGAAGTCAGCCTAAAAGATTTATCGGATCAATATACAGATACGCTTATAAGTGAAAATCCCGAGGAAAAGCTTGCGGATGTTATTGCAAACATAATTGAAAAAACAGCACCAAATGCCGTTAATGTTGCATCTCCTTATTTTACAGGTCACATGACTTCGGCAATACCATTTTTCATGGTACATCTTAAAACAATCACAGCTGCCTTAAATCAAAACGTAGTTAAGCTCGAAACTTCAAAAATCCTGTCAATCATCGAAAAACAGGTTTTAGCAAAGATACACAGAGTTATATTCAAAAAGAGTGAAGATTTTTATTTAGAGCATGTGCAAAATTCTAGGACTTCACTGGGTGGTTTCACTGAAAACGGAACGCTTGCAAACCTGACGGCTTTGTGGATAGCAAGAAACACACAACTTGGCCCGAAAGAAGGGTTCGAAGGAGTAGATAAAGAGGGAATATGTGCCGCATTCAAGGCTTATGGCATAGAGCAAAGCGTAATTCTTGTATCCGAACTCGGTCATTTTTCGCTGAAAAAAGCCGGAGGACTTCTTGGAATAGGCAACAATAATATAATATCTATCGGGTTGGACAGTAACAATAGAATTGATATTACAAAACTTAAAGAAAAAATAAGTGAAATTAAAAACTCCGCGCACAAAACCAAAATTCTTGCAATAGTCGGTATTGCCGGCACTACTGAAACCGGTACCATTGACCCTTTAAGGCAACTTGGAGAAATATGCTCTGAAAACAATGTTCATTTTCATGTTGATGCAGCATGGGGAGGACCAGTTCTCCTGTCTGAAAAATATAAACATCTACTTGATGGTATTGAACTTGCCGATTCGGTCACAATAGACGGGCATAAGCAATTTTACATGCCTATGAGTTCAGGTATGGTTTATTTCAAAGATCCATGCCTGATGGATTCAATAACATACCATGCAAATTATGTTAACAGACGCGGTTCGGTTGATCTTGGCATTAAATCTCTTTCAGGCTCAAGAGAAGCTAACTCTCTTGTTCTTGACAGTGCTCTTAAAATAATGGGTAGTAAAGGCTATGCCCTTCTGATTGAACATGGTATAGAAACAGCAAAAAGTTTTGCCGACGAAATTAATGACAGGCCCGATTTTGAGTTGATAACAACGCCTGTATTAAATATTTTGACTTACAGAATTTTCCCGAAAGATTTAAGATTGCAATGGAACGATTCGGAAGAAGTTCAAAGAAATATAAATGAAAAACTTAACGAAATAAACATTATAATACAAAGGCTTCAAAGAGAAGCCGGAAACAGTTTTGTATCAAGGACCACTTTTAAAACCTATAAAGGGCGTTGTGAAAACATTGTTGTTCTGCGCTGCGTCATAATGAATCCGATGACAAATATAAACATCCTTCGTGAAATACTTGATGAGCAGGAAGAAATTTACAAAAAATCATTCACATAACATAGTGATGATCTTTGAATATTCATCAATATTTGTTTATAAAGCTAAAGTTTTTAAGAAAGAACACGGCACCATTGCTATTAAACCCTTCCGTAATCATCTTCAGCCCTTTCAATGTCGTTATCACTAAAGTTATCCCCGGTTTGTATTTCAATAAATACAAGGTTTTCTTCACCTTGGTTACTGATCCTATGCCAGTATTCCGCCGGCAGATCTATGGCCTGCCCGGGCGATAGAGCGTAACCGATACCGTTTTTAGTAGCTGAGGCATATCCCTGTATCATATACCAGTGCTCAGAGCGATGAAAGTGGCGCTGATAGCTCAAACGCTGGCCGGGATAAACTACTATCCTTTTTACCTTGTGGTCCGGCATATCAGATAAGATTTGATAATAACCCCAGGGCCGATGATTTTTCGGCGGTTTTCGCAATACATCTGGAAGAAGCATGAATATATTCTCGTTCACTCATTATTATAATAGTTATTTTTAACATATCCAATTTCAACTAAACTCAGCTTTTGGCTCAAAGTCTAAAGCCTTTCCTGTGGAACTATAGGTAAAATAAAATGATAAGTCAATAAGGACAGCTATAAAATAAATAATATCCTAGGAGTGTGAATCTCAAGGAATAAAAAATACTTATTCCTATGTTGCCATGACGAAATGCGAAGGACAGCTTAAGCAAATGGGCTTTTTGCAAAGCCATCACATTTTATCTTGCAACTGACTCACAAATAAAATAAAATGATTTTCAGAAGATACTATGTATTTTCCTTTTTATATTGGTTATTGATAAAGGGGGTTACATGTTAGAGTCCCAATGCACACCAATACTCAGCTTTGGATTATTTATTGCTTGTATATTACTGCTTATCATTGTTTCTCTTCTGATATATACAATCCTACAGATAAAAAATGCTTCGACTGCTTTAATTGATTTTCTTGCAGCAACTGATTTAAAACTTAATCCGCTTATTAAAGAAGCTGAAGAAACATTAAAAAGCATAAAAACCGTTTCAGACGATATCGGATTTGCTACATCCAATATTAAAAACATTTCAGGTACTCTTTCTGATTTGTCAAATAAGGTTAATGCATTAGGCTTATTGGCAGAAAGCCTGCATGATCAGCTCTCCATCCGAGCATCCGGTGTAAAAGCCGGTATAGCTGCAGCATTAAATGTGCTGTTTGATAAAAGAAAAAAAGGAGGATCGTAATATGGAAGAAAATAATTGCAATTCAGGATCAATGCTGGCTTCATTTCTTCTGGGGGGTATTTTAGGCGCTGGCATTGCCATCCTTCTTGCTCCTAAATCAGGGCATGAAACAATTGAGAAAATCAAAGAAGTTGCCGGTACCGTAAAGGGGAAAATTGCTTCTTCTGTTGACAGCGCAAAGGATATTTATGAAGAAAAAAAATCTGCTGTTTCAGTAGCTGTTGAGGCCGGTAAGGAAGCCTACAAAAAGGAAATAGACACCTCAAAGCAAAAAGCATAAATATCAGACGCTGCTAAAAATTGTTTTTAGTTTTGATCCGTAAAGCAATATGGATCGCGGTCATTATTAATATCCAGACCCAAGCCATAGCAGACCGCCGGACATCCGCCGCAGACAGGGCGGATGGGGCAGTTGCTGCATGATTTTGAGCCTGCCCGGTAGTGTTGCGCAGAAATACCGTGGTAAATATCATTTAACTTTTCCCTGTAAATATTGCCGATAAATGATGGCATTTTACGGCAGGCGTGCGCTTCACCGTCAGGCAGCAAAGCAACAAAATTAAAGGCTGCTCCACAGCCATGACCTGTGCAACCACCTGCAAGCGAAAGTCCCTGCTGCCAGCGCATAAGATTAAACAGGTTGTCTTTGTATCCCATACAAGGGTTTGATTTGGCAGCGTCCATATACAGGGCAAGAAAATCCCGGAATTTGGATGGGGGTACGGGTGTGAGTTCGGCTCCGCGTCCAACTGTAGCTATCCTGTTAAAGGTGAATAACTCCGTTAGCCCATTCAAACAGCCGGATAACTCGATTACCTGATCCATGTTATCGTTTGTAAGGGTTAGCATTACCATACGGTAAATATTCATTTCGCCGAGCAGCCTGAGAAAATCAAAAACCTGATCGAAGTGACCGGATCCCCGGATGTAATCGTTATGATCTTTTAATCCTTCAAGACTAATCTGGTAGAATTCCGGTTTCTGTATTGCAAGAATTTTTTCAATACAATTTCTTGGCATGGGATTGCCAAGGACTGCGGTCATAAAACCCCTATCAGAGGCTTCTTTGTAGAGCCTGTCAAAGTGAGGGTAAAGTAAGGGATTGCCGCCTGAAAAGGATACCTGACCGAACACATGGTGATTCCTGCAAAAGTCATAAAGGTCGTCAAGTACAAACAATCCCTGTTCAAGTGTCATAACTTCACGGTTGCTGCGATCGTAACAATGGCGGCAATTCAAGTCGCATGTCTGAGTAATATGCCACTGCAAGGTAAAAGTTTTGGATGAGAAATATTCCGGTTCTTTTATTTCACCAGTCGGAAAATCGTCAGGTCTTTTGATATGTGTAGTCGGGGCAATGATAAGACCGCTTTGCTCTGCCAAATGAAGAATGTTATCAATTGTCCCTATCGTAACACTTCCTTCGAGGGCTGCCTGCCTGGGCTCAATATTCTCGGATATAAGTTTAAGTGCCAGCAAATCCCTTGCTGTAGCATTTCGCACTTCAACATTATTCAGTCCTGGTCTTACCATAACAAGAATATATCCATCACATGGCTCAGGAATAATGGAAGGATCGGAAAAAAGTTCCGGCAGTTGCTGCCATTTTACCTGTATAAGATCAAGAGCAGGGTTGACTGAATAGCCTGTTGAATTTTCCGGAAAAACCGGAGAAGATGTCATTAAATGATATTTTGATTCCTCGATTTTTGCAAGATCCAATAGATAGGGGTGTTCATGAAGCCACTCTGTATGCCCTTTCAGAACTTCCGACAGTACCGTGTTTTCATCCAGCACCCTTGCAATATTTGGCACAAGAGCAATGCAAACTGGATATCGATTTTGCGGGCTTGTCTCTAAACAAAATTTTGGCATGGGTACTTGTCCGGTTAAAAATACAAAGAGCCGGCAGCTCCAAGCCGCAGGCTCTAAATGTGTTTCTGCTATCTACAATTCCATCATGCATCCTGCATGATTATTTGCTTCCGCCTCAGCCACTGCCTCCGGATGGTTTATTAACTTCCTTTATTTCTTTTTCCTTAATTTTTTCTTTTTTGGTATTATTATCTTCTTCCTCTTTTTGATCTTCTTTCATCTGTTTGTCCATTTGCTGCTGATCTTCGACGCTAACTGCGTCTTTTTTTGATCCGCCTCAACCGCTGCACCCTGTTTTTTTACCATGTTGTTCGGTACCACCTGTACCTGGATCAGCACCTCACCCACTACCTGCGTGGGCGCCGGGAAGTGAAATTCCGCCCATGCTGATCAAGCTGGCAATACCCAACCCAGCAAGTAATTTTTTCAGTTCTTTTTTTTCCATTGCAGCCTCCTTTTTAAATGAAAGGGAAACCAATATTTATAAATTTATTGAGATAATCAATTTATAAATATTTAATTATAGATTTTATCTATTACGAAATTATCTATTTGTCAAACTGATAATTATATCCAATAATATAATATATTGCCTTGCTGTTATTCGGCTGTTACAATTTTAACAGCTACAAAAGAATTCGAATCCCATGTATTGTCATTTTGGACTTGATGCGGCTCGAAGAATGGGCAACCGGAATATAGTAATTTTAATATGTTCCGGAAACCTGCCCTGAATTAAACAATTCCGGGGCAGGTTTCCGCTTGGATGACGATTTATGGACTTTTTCGATTATTCTAATGTTGATGAAAGCGTGAAAATGAGGAATTATATGAAAAAACGATTGGTAATCGGCATATCGGGAGCTACGGGAGCTGTTTATGGCATAAGAATGCTTGAGATGTTGAAGGATTCGGATGTTGAAACGCATCTTGTGCTATCGAATGCTGCTGAAAAAATAATTCAATTAGAAACGGATTACACGATAGATCATGTTAAAGGACTGGCACATTACAATCATGATATTGATAATGTGGGCGCTGCCATTGCAAGCGGATCATTTGACACGATCGGCATGGTTGTAATTCCATGCTCCATAAAAACCCTGTCCGGTATTGCCAATTCTTTCAGTGTTAATCTTTTGATAAGGGCTGCGGATGTAACCTTAAAGGAAAGAAGAAAACTTGTTCTTATGGTCGGGGAAACCCCTTTTCACAAGGGGCATTTCAGGTTGATGTCTCAGGCGGCCGATATCGGAGCAATAATTACTCTTCCTTCGGTAAGCTTTTACACCAAGCCTGAAACAATCAAAGATATAGTGGATCAAAGAGTTGCAAGAACACTTAATCTCTTTGATATAAAGCTTGATTCTTTTAAAAGATGGTCCCAGGCTGATGGTGATAAGGCTATGGATCTTTTAAAAAAAGAGCGCGGTCTTTGAAGAACGTTCAATTTTGTCCAAATTCAGAAAGCGTTATGCAAAGGTAACGGAATGGAAAAAGGGCTTTAAAAATGAGGATGAAAAAGCTGTATCCCGTACATAAATAAAGAAGAAACAAGGGCTGCTGCCGGAATAGTTATGACCCATGCCCAGACTATACGAGCCGCTACTCCCCACTTTACGCTTGATAGCTTGGAGGTAGCTCCGACTCCGACAATTGATCCTGCAATAGTGTGTGTGGTAGAAACAGGAATCCCCGCATAAGTCGCAAAAAAGAGTGTAATAGCACCGGCAGTTTCGGCACAGAATCCTCCAACAGGTTTTAATTTGGTAATTTTCATCCCCATTGTTTTAACTATTCGCCAACCGCCAAATGCGGTGCCTATAGCCATTGCAAGATGGCATGACAGTATAATCCATGCTGTGGAAAAATCACTCAGACTGAGAGTGATTGTGCTATCCATGGCTCCGGAGGCAACCAGCAGGGCAATAATGATTCCCATGGTTTTCTGAGCATCATTGCCACCATGACCAAGGGAGTAAAGGGCCGCAGAAAAAAGCTGTCCTTTCCTGAACAAAATGTCCACCTGCTTTGGGCGCCATCGCCGGAAAATCCATAATACAAGGAACATAAAAAACAAACCCAGCACAAAACCCATAAGAGGTGCTACCGGTATAAAAGTAATTGTTGCAAATAATTTATCCCATCTTGGCGCAGAAAAGCCGGCATATGTGATACCGGCGCCCGCAAAACCGCCTATCAGGGCATGGGAAGAACTGGTCGGCAGACCCCACCACCATGTCAACAAATCCCAGGCAATTGCTCCGATCAGACCTGAGAGTACTACGTATACATAAGCCGGGTCATGGGGATTTATATGAATGATTTTTGAAATAGTATCCGCTACCTTGGGCGCAAAAACAAACATGGCAATAAAATTGAAAAACGCCGCCCAGATTACTGCAAGTCGCGGAGAAAGCACTCGGGTTGAAACAACGGTGGCAATCGAATTGGCTGCGTCGTGAAAACCATTTATTACATCAAAGGCAAGTGCAACGATAACAGTAAATATTACTACATACCATATAGGAGCCATATCTAATCTTCCTCTAGTATTACCCCTTCAATCAGATTGGCGACTTCTTCAGCAAAATCAGTAGCACATTCAAGATCCTGTAGTATCTCTTTATACTTTATAAGGTTAATAGGATCTTTTTCCTCTTTGAATAACCTTGCAAGCCCTTTGCGCAAAACATCATCGCCGCTGTTTTCAAGTTTATGAATAATAATACAGCTGTTGAGAACGGTATCCCGCTTTTTGGGTTTATTAAGCATTTTTAAAGCCTGCTGAAGTTCAATTGCGGCTTTTACAAGAAGAACTGCAATTTCTTTCATCTCAGGAAGAAATTCTGTTACTTCGTATATCAAAATGCGCTCCGCTGCCGAATCTGTGGCATCCATGATATCATCCAGTTTTTTGATCATGGCTATTATCTCGGTGCGGTCAAAAGGCGTAATAAAGGTTTTACGTAAAGCGCTATAGCATTCGTGAGTTACATTATCTGATTGATGTTCTATTTCCTTAATCCGTTCTACCCGCTCTTGTATATTATCAGCCTTTGTTACAAGCTCTAAAAACTCTTCCGCTCCTTGTATAGTAAGGGCGATTTGTCGTTCAAAAAACTCAAAAAAAACATTTTCTTTTGGTAAAAATCGTTTTAGCATAATCTCTCTCCTAAAAAGTTAAAAGCTTCTACCATACTGAAAAAAATTAGACAAGATTTTATCATAATTTTACCATAGAAAATATGGTCGGTATTAAAGCAATATTTACCATTTGGACTATACCAAAATTGCCTGTATTTTCCAACATATCTTCCTTGACACTAACCCGTTGTTTCTTTAACGGATCTTCCCCCATTAAAGAAACGAACTATGGCATATAACGATTTATATTTATTATCGTTTTCTCTCTGATGTTAGCATTTTCTTAGTGTACACATTTGCCGTCCGTGATGGAAGAACGGATGGCAGACTTACCA
>JAHIFE010000079.1 GCA_018901125.1 Pseudomonadota bacterium
CTATCTGTCGGTTCAGTTTTCATTTTAGGTATGTTTTAAATTTATGTTTTTTTTGGATTGTTTCCATGTTATTGCATATCAAAGCGCAAACATGGAAATTTCAGCCCATTATTTTCCATGTTTACCCCTTTAATATCACAATAGATGGAAAATTTCCATCTATCACCACGGTTTGTGATCTTAACACAAAAGTGAATCCCATGATATTTAGAGAAGAAGATAGAAAAACGGTCAGAGAGTGTCTTCTTGAATGGCACTGTCATGAAATAGTTATTTCACAGCCGAAGTTAAACGATGGGTATGAATTAAAGGGTTATGGAACGATAAAGAGCAATGATAGTGGCGGACTGTATTTAGATTTCATATGCCTTGAATCTAATAAAAGGATAGATTTCAAGTCGCCAGTCCCAGAAGATTCGCTTGATAAAAATCAATGTGTTGAAATGAGAGCAACTACGATTAATGGGGCTGTAATTTCCTCCAGCGGGTTAAGAATTGAAGCCAGCTTTCAACAAATGCTTAAAGAAGACCCTAAGCTGTACCGCTTAGGCCTTAGTAAGATAGAAATTTTCGAGGATTACGACCCTGTAACATCTCATAATGCATATTTACATTTGGAGTTTAATGAAAAGGTCAGAATACCATTCAATAAGTCAAACACGACGGAATCATCACTTGGAACTAAATCCCTTGCGTGGAATCAAGCTGTAATAGAACATGAAGGTTTTGAAATAAATCTTATAAATCATGATAACTTTACGGAAGTTTATGCAAAGGGAGAAGGCCTAAACCTGCCCGACCTAAGAGACGTGTTAATTTTTTATTTGGGCTTTTCTTCAGGCTTATTCATACAGCCATATTTTGAATATTATGGTGATTCATCTGGCTGCAAAACCATTATAAATAGCATTGATATAAAGAAGGTAAGAAAGAGTATACCTTCTCCCATTTCAGATCTGGTTTATGATGAGAACAATAAGAGTTTATCTCATTTTCATTACGAGTTGCTCAAAAATATTTTGGAGGTTTCTAAAAAGAATCCAAATTACTTTGAAAGTATATACTCTCAATGGACTCGTGTTTGGCACTCGTTTTTGTCTCCAGAATTTAGTGTTCCAATGCTTACCATATCTATGGCTGTTGAAGGCATTCTGAACGACATCTTTATACCAGTTATAGACAGCTTAGCAAGAGACGAAAGCTTCGAAAAAGAAAAAGAACGGATAAAAAGTATAGTTTCTTCCATTGATGGAGTTTCAAGTGAACATCTTGAAACTATTCAAATTTTCGTAGGCAAATGGGGAAATACTCATGCCAAAAAAGCTCTTCACTATCTATCAGAAAGAAACATAATTGAAGCTCTGCAGCTGAAGTGCTGGGAAAAGCTAAGAAACTCTTCTGCACATCCTAAATTGTTAAAACAAGATGAAGCCAGAGTTAGGAAAAATTACGAGCGTACCGTTGTGTGTCTCGGTCTCTTTTATCGGCTTGCTTTGAATGTTTTCTCTTATAAAGGAGCTCAGTATTCTTATAAGAAACTAAAAGATGGAAAGCTGGTTATTTATGAATACGTCAATCTCTTGCACTAATAATGCCAGCCAGAGGGGCACAAAAACCGCCGCTTCGCTCTGGGTTTCTTGCCCCTGCTGGCGGCGTTAGAGGAGCTGAATTGGTATTGCTATGGTTTTAGCGATGTCTTTATTGAGAGTAAAGTATATCGGTGTCTGCATCATAGTCGGTGTTATGACATTCTTCGATATCTTTCCCATTGTTGTTTCATTTTTGCTATTTTACCTATTGTTGTTGGTTGTAAAAGCCATACCTCTTCAATTGGCCTGGGATAGATCGAACTTTGAGAATTTAATCTGGATGTGTATTACCACAATTGTTTTTTCTGTCTTTATTTGTGGGTACCTTTTTTTTAATAGTGGACTCGTAAAAAATGGAGATTTGATAATTGTTCATCTTTTTGATGCTCTTTATTTTAGCGTTACAACCTGGACAACTCTTGGCTATGGTGACTTAACAGCACCTGATGACTTGCATTTGCTTACATCATTAGAGGCTATTAATGGATACTTCGCCATGGCAATATTCATTTCTTTAATTGTTATTTGGATTAATGAGGCAATCGCAGCGTTAGATAAACGTACGGCTTGGATACGTTCGTTAACACCAGAACAGGTTCAGGAAATGCAAAATAAAATTGATCCTTCAATAAGAGTTATGAAAGATAATGAAAAATCCTCTAACAAAGCTAATTTAGCCGACGCAAAAAGCCGCGCGGCTGATTAGCGGCGTTGGGCAAACATAATAGAATGGGATAATGAATGGATAAATTCCTTCAATTACTGCAGGAACCTTTTTGGTGGGTCTCCGTTGTCGTGGTCGGCCTTGTGCTTAATTTGATAAGTTCGTACCTCAGAGATTTGATAGATAAATCGACCTGTAAATTTCTCTCGAAATTACGTAGCATAGTTATGAAGGATATTGACATCGTTATCAAAGAATCAATCAAAACTGAGAGCGATCCCATTATATTGAGCATAATCGGATCATCAATTCCATCTTTGCAACTTGATGCTGTCGTTTATAGAATTATCGGTATAATAATTGCCGCAATTGGATATAGTCATTTACACAATGGGTTGCCTGCTTTCTGTTTTTTAATTGCAGGTGTTTTACTATTTATGTGGGGCTCATCAAAGGATGCTCTTGCAAGAAAACGTAACCTTATGTTGACATACATTCTTCAGAGAAGAATGAAAGCGGTCCAACAACCGGGTGAACGTTAACCGGAGTTAAAAATGCGGGCGTCTATGATTTTATGCGTTTATATTCCATTTGATGATGATTTTCCTCTTAAGTTTTTTAGAAAAGCATATAAACACTGACGACCCCTTTTCTTACACAAATCCTTAATTCGATGTTTTCTCAAAATCAAAGAATACTGAGGTAGCCAATGAGTCACCAATACGAAATGCTTGAAAGGATTCTTGATTCCCTTCGAAAAGAAGCTCCTGAGTCTTACAAAACCTATTTTCCAACCGAGAAAAACGTCGAGGGGTTAAATAAGGCCAGATCCCTCGCCTTTATTCACCTTTTGCTAAAGGTCAAATTTGGAGTCTTTGATTTTCTTGATAGACACAAGTTGATAACTGATGGAACTCAAGATGGTGGCTTAGATGCTTACTTTATTGATGAAGAACGAAAGAAACTTTTTCTTATTCAATCAAAATTTCGAAATACTCCCGAAAACTTTGATGAAAAAATGATTGATGCGAACGACTTAATTAAGATGGAGGTCTCCAGAATAACTAAAGGCCAACCTGATGATAGTAAAGGTGTTAATTTTAACGAAAAGATAAAATCTTTTCAAGAATCATTGCGCAATATTCGCGATATCGCAAAATACGACTTTATCGTCTTCTTTCTTGGTAATGTTTACAATTATTCCGATCAGCAAATTCGAAGATTAATAGATAACTGCAATTATGAGATCTACAATGCAGATAAAGCATATGAAAAACTGTTGTTCCCCCTTACAACAGGAACATATTATGACCCGGATGAAATAATAATAAGCTTAGAACTATCCCAAAAAGAAAGCCCACGGTTAAAGCAACTGATTGACACAGATTTTGGCCAATTTAATGTAACGGCAATTTTTGTTCCCACTTATGAAATTGGCCGCGTAATGGCCAAATACAAAAATGCAATCTTGAAGTTTAATCCACGCAATTTCCTGTCACTTCAAAAGAGGAGCGTTAATGAAAAAATAAGAAATTCGATTTTGGAGAAAAAGAAAAATAACTTTGCTATTCTGAACAATGGAATAACCGTCCTTTGTGAAAATGTTAGCATTTCTGAGAGCACGGGTAAGCAAAACGAAGGGCAATTAATATTAACAAGACCTCAAATTCTTAACGGTGGGCAAACCGCCTTTACACTATGTACAATTTTTGAAGAGAACCTTGATAAACCTAATAACCCCCTGTCAGGCAAAGAGGTTCTATTAAAAATCATAACCCCAGTTTCTTCCTCCATTAATGTCGATTCAGAATTTGTCGAGCTTATTTCCAACGCCACAAACCAGCAAAATGAAGTTAGTGAAGCAGATAGGCGGTCAAATAATGATATTCAGATTCGCCTACAAGATTTAATTTTCAATAAATATGGCTATTTTTATGAAAGGAAAGCTGGGGAGTTTCATGACGGCCTTCAAAACAATTTTATAAACAAGAATTTAGTAATTGATCGATTTGACTTTATAAAAGCCTATTGGGCATTCTTAGGTGAACCTGCAGCTGCAAGAAGAACAAGTGAAGCATTAACCTTTAAAGAAGATACTTTTTTTCGAATCCTCAATGATACAAACAAATTTAATGAAATGTTTTTTGCCTATTTGTTGTTTCGAAGCATGGTTATATTAGAATCTTCTTTCAAAAAAAAGACTGATACAATTAAGGATTTTGGTTATGCAATCATGTATGGGAAATGGGCACTTATTTCGTCAATTGGGATTGTTAAACCTAATATTCCTAAAGAGTTAAAAGGAATTTCGGATTTGGTTAACGTTCAGCTAAGAGAACGATTAAAAGTTTGGATACAATTTGACAATTTTATTCAAAACAAAAGAAGGGATACGAAGTATTTTTCGGAAAATCGGAATAATTTTGAATTATATTACAAAGTCAACATTTTGGACGAGGATGTAAAAGAATATTTTCTTAAATAAATTTGCAGAAGGAACAGGGTCGAACCTTGAGTGCGGCCGGGCAAGGTCGTAGTAGTCCAGCGGGTGAGACGCCCGCCCCGGAAGGCAGGCCAGCCACCGGGTAGCGAGTCCTTGGAGGCTCTATGGTAACATAGCGCTTTAAGCGTAGGACAGCGAGCAGGCAGGCCGTAAACCGAAAGGCTGAAAAATGTGGTGTCAGATCTTGAATAGAAGGCTGAAAAATGTGGTGTCAGATCTTGAATAGTGAATAAAATACGATTATTCACTATTCAAGATCTGACACCAGAAATCTGTGACACCAGAAATCTGTTATTGAGACGGGTAACATATCTACTATCCGATTGGACTGACCGATGAATCACGAAGTCACAAAATGTATGACGAATAGTAAGATACTATGGTTGTTACGAAATTTTTCTATCCTTTTTATCATGTTGATGATGTGCCCAGCTATTTCATTTGCTGAGGATTTACAAGTAAACAATGAAAAATCGGAATTGTTTAAAGAGGCAAACTCACTTTATTGGGAATTATTACAGTTTAAAGATAATGTGTGGGGGACGACCTTAACTAACTAAATAACCTTTTCTATAATTGTGATACCTAAAAAATTTAGGTCATCCCATGA
>JAHIFE010000080.1 GCA_018901125.1 Pseudomonadota bacterium
AGCCAGTTTCAAAACGTCCCATTTTGGCCGATCTCTGCGTTGGGCGAAAATTATAATCCTCGAAATACTCCATGTATTCCTGCGGTTAAAATTTTCACCCGCCTTGACCTTGACCAAACTGAAACGTTTTGAAAGTGGCTCTTCAGATCTCATATTATATAGCCTTTCAGGTAATGTTTTTGGCAAGGCCAGAAGGAGCACCCCCTGAGTAAGGCTTACAGTTGGTACGTTGTCGAAGGAAAGCAACTGATAACGCAGTCCAAAAACTTTTCCTGAAAGTCTATAGAAAGAAATATTATCATGCCCCGATACCGCAAATCATTATATGTCATACTGTGTATTTTAATATTTATTGCAGGTTATATTTCTATATCCTTTTTTTACAAATTTATCATTAACTATGTTGAGACCAAACTTGTTCCGGATACGGCAAAAGAAATCGGAATTGATAATTTACGTTTTAAAATTCAAAGCGCAGGCTTATTCGGAGCTGATATTGCCTACATATCTGCCGGTAAAGATTTTGCAAACTTACCTTCTATCGATTCTATCCATATTGAATATGATCCTGTCGGGCTTTATAAAAAATATATCAAAAAAATTGTCATAAACGGAGTAAGCATTGAATGCGGATTTAATAATGAAAAATTTGATATCCGCGGATTGGATTTGCAAAACATAATCCTTTCGCTTCAATCAAAAAAAAGTGCTCCATCAGAAAGTATGAAATCCTTTCCTGTAGGAAGTATTGAAGCCAAAAACGTTACAGTTATATCACACATAGAAAATCAAACTATCCGAATACCGCTTGAAATCAAGATCCTTTCACATGATGGAAACAGAAACCTGATAAGCTGCGATTTGAGATTGTACCCCCGTGACGGAGAAATAAAGGTTTTATCCGATATTAATTTGGATACAAAAAAAATTGACATATCATTTGATTCAATGCCCTACTCTTTTGAACGCTTTTCGGATTTTATACATCTAATTCCGGACATCCATATTTCAGGATCAGCGGCTGTAAAAGGAAATGCGCACATAAATCTTTCTCCTTTTAAGATATCTTCTCTGTCATGCTCAGCTGCCTTGCATGACTTAAATGCATCCTATAACGGAATTGATATTAAAAGTTCAACAAACAATAAGAACGGAAAAAACCTTGCTTTAAATATTGATATAAAAAACGAGGGTGATGATAAATGGAATATTTTTGCATCATCTTTTACTATAGCTTCACCTTTGCCTGTAAAAGTATTCGGCATTAATTGCAAAATTATAAAAAATAAAGATCTGCTTAAATCTTATGGCTATTTTAATATCTTTGCAGATGCATATTTTGATGGCAAAGATTCTGCTTACAGTGATAAAAATACTGTTAATATCAAGGCTGATTATCTTCTGAATCTATCAAAAAACGGAAACTGGAAATTTAAGATTTCAGGAAATACTATAAAAGATCATACTACCGCCGGATTAAGAGTTAATTTTCAACAGTTTAACATTTCATCTAAAAACCTGAAATTTGATTTAACCGGAAAAGGAAAAGGCGATAAAGGCAATATAAAATATATCGCGTCAATTTCAGATCTTAAAGGATTTAATAAAAGTCTGTCCGTCAAAACGCCCAAAATTTCTCTTAGTGGAAACGCAGATTTTCTTAACAAATCAACAAGAGGATCTTTTAATTTAAATTTGCAGCATATAAATTTAACATCCGGCTCCTCGGACGCTGATATTCCTTCGGTTTCAGTATCAGGTAAATTCAATAAAGGTTCGGGATCTGAATTAAAGTGCGACGGACTGCTAAAATTCGATGATGTTAAAATTAAAGACCAAAAATTAAAGGTAAACGCATCAGGGATAAGAGGCACGCTGCCTTTTATATGGCCTTTTGGAGATACAAAGTCTGAGGGTACTGTTTTTGCTAAAACAATTTTATGGAAAAACATAAATCTCGGTTCGTTTTCAGGATCAATAAGGCAAAACAGTACGGGCTTAATTTACAATGCTCAATATACAAGCATTCCATTTAAAGGAATGAATCTGAATTTTATTGGAAAAACGGATTTACTTTCCTCAAATAATTATGAAACCAAAATCAGTATTAACATGCAAAAATATAAATTGTCTTCAGGAATCGATATTTACAGGTTGTTCCCCCAGGCAGAAGGAATGTCTTTTGCAGGTGAAGCACAATTAAACGGCAAAATAGGTTTTAAAGAAAAAAAGTTTACAGGATTTATTAAAGCAATCATTGAAGAAGGATCGTTTAACTACAAGGATAAAGCAATTCTTATTGAAGGGATTAAAATAAACCTGAATTTACCGGATCTTCCTTCTATAACAAGCGCTCCAAAGCAGCAGTTTGCTTTCGACAGGGCATCAATTGGATCGATTCAATTATCAGACGGCAGAGTAGATTTCCAAATTG
>JAHIFE010000081.1 GCA_018901125.1 Pseudomonadota bacterium
CTATGGTAAGTCTGCCATCCGTTCTTCCATCACGGACGGCAAATGTGTACACTAAGAAAATGCTAACATCAGAGAGAAAACGATAATAAATATAAATCGTTATATGCCATAGTTCGTTTCTTTAATGGGGGAAGATCCGCTAAAAGCATATTGATTTATAACAATTTGATATTAGGGCTTTAATCTAATCAAATATTGTATTAAAAGTGTTCAATTCGCTTTCGGCACGTCTTTTGCTTAACTTGGCGATATATTATAAATTGCTGTTGCGGTTCATCTTCTACCCCAAAGAGAAGGAGTCATATAGCTATGAATACAGTAAGTGGTATATGCCAGGCTCAGTTTTACGCGGTGAAAAGTTACGGGTCGGCTGCGCGTGCAAAGACATCAGTTGAACCGGTTGGAGAGGTGCCGACTACAGGTGATGCTGTTGAGATATCAACTAAAGCTCAAAAAATCCAGACAGTGGATGCAGCCTTGCAGCGGTCGGAAGAGCTTATGAGCGTTCGCGGTCTTGATGACGAAGAGATAGCTTCCTTTCGCGAGATCCTGTCATCTTATGAATCGTCCGGGATGAATGCAGACGAGTTTCTTAAGTCGCTTTCAGGCGAGGAACGTAATTTGGTCAAGCTGGCTAACAGCTATGGTAGTAATCTAACCGATAATGTAATAGATAGTTTTTCGGAGGAAGGTGCCATTAACATGTTGCGAGAGCAGGATTATCGCTTTGCCATTGATTTGAACGGGGACGATATCGTAGAGCATGGTGCTGGCAGAACCTTTGTTTTCCCGCCGCCCAATACGCCTGATACGGTTATGGACGCCTGGGATACATATAGCCGTTCTCTTACCGGAGCGGAAGAAAGTCTTTTCAGTGCCCTTTTTCTACCGATTGATGTTCCGGGATACCCTGATGCTACGACCATCAGGGGTTACAACATAAGCCAGCAAGGGTTTCCCCCAAATGAGGAAGGCTGGCTTGATCTTTTGGATAAGATCTATGATACACTTAAATATAACAACAAGATAAGCAACGATCAGCAAACTATCGAGTATAATAAAAAAGCTATGCAGCAGCTTCGGGATTTTGCGGCAACTATTGAGCAGATGAAAATTCAATCAATATAAAGTTTAAACGCTCTTCCAAATTTTTCCTTGGAGTATTTGCTCTCCTGTTGTCCTTCTAAGATATTGTACAACAAAAACAAAATGGTTGTTAAATAACACCCATATCTTTAAGATCCTTTCTGAGTTCATTTTCTCTATAAACTTTACCTGGGCGCCAGCATCCGTTAAATTCAAGGGTTGGCACGACCCAGTCATCCCCGCCATTGGCATCTATAATGAGTTTAACTGTTTCCTGAGGTTGTTCCTCTAATTCAATATAGTCAAACTTTATATTGTTTTCTTCAAGAAACTTAACTGTTTTTTTACAATGAGGGCACCAATTTGCTGCATATACTTTTAACATAATTTACTCCTTTAATTCGGATTATGCGATCAAACTCAAAAACTCATCAGTTGATATTATTGTAATACCCATATTGTTCATGTCAAACAGATTTGCTTCATGTACTTGCTGGGTTTGTGCGGCAGTAGCGTCTTTTAACAAAATAACATCATAATCATAACCGATGGCATCTGTTACTGTCGAACGAATACAATTTGGCGTCTGCACTCCACAAATCACAAGTTTTTTTACACCCAGTCTTGTTAAAACCAACTGCATATCTGTTTGAAAAAACCCGCTGAACCTCGCACCTTTTACCTGAAATTCTCCTTTGGCAGGCTTTAATTCAGGCACTATTTGTGCACCTGGTGTTCCATCAACAAGATAGGGTTTTTGCTTAAATATTTCTACTCTGAATTTTTCAACATCAATTCCGTCAGAACGCTGAATTCTTATTTTATGAATTACCGGAATGCTTTTGCTTCTACAGGTCTCAAGAACACGCTTTATAACCGGGATGACCTGTATGCCGGGAGGTACTATATTCATAACATCATTTTGCATATCGATTATCAATAAAGCTGTTGTTTTAGGTGAAATATCAAATTTTGCTATATTGGTATTTTTGATAGAATCCATATTTTCTCCTTTTGTTATGAAATATTACATTTGATCGACTTACAAAAAGTCTGTCGTATTGTTCACCGGCTGGTGTGTAGCGGAAAGGAACACCAGTTGGTGAAATAATTGTTATATGGTTTCATAATTTTGCAATTGCGATCGCCATATTTTCCCTTGCTTTTTCTTCGTATTCGATTTGAAAATAGTTATTTGAATAGATAAAATCTCTTTCCAAAAGCGACGATAGCACCGACCGACGTTTCTTTCGATAGATGAAATACGGTACCCACTTATATTCTTTCCTTACAGCCTTTTCGTAAACTTGATAATCATCAGGTTCTGAGCCGAGTATCGAAAGGTCGATATCGGCTATCAGCCGTGAATCACTGCTTTTAGCCGGTTCATTGTGTAATGTCGCCATAATATGACCATAAACTTTGTCAGCCCTGGTTTTATTAACGCCCATAGATTCAAAAAAGCTCTTAGCCCAATTGGCGCTTTTCAGCTCATTATCAGATGCATAGGGTTTGTAAATTGCATCGTGAAACCAAATAGCAGCTTCAACTTCAACAGCATTTTCAACGAGTTTGATGACTGAATCAAGTTTCGTCAAGCAATCGTTTATATGTATTATGGTATGATAATGACGATGTGGCTCTGAATAAACCAATTTAAGTTTGTTATATGTTTCTAATGATGGAGCTACTCCAAGCAACTCCATTAGACCGAGCCATCGTGATTGATTCATATTCAAATCCTCGGCGCATCATCTTTACGTATATTTAATGCCTGAAGGAGATTCTTGCCCGCAAGTACAAAGTACAACCAAGCTTTACGCCATCTGTTACCAAGCAGCACAATATGAATGTGCCAACCTTTTTCTCTACGTGCACTGTAGCCGCTATAGAGCAAAGTAAATGCCTCACGGTCTCGAATATAATCAAACGCTAACTGTTGGGCTTTTTCTGTTCCAATAACAAGCATCTCGGTGACTTCTTCTGAACTCGGTTCCCCTTGAACACGAGAAAAAGCAAGTATATAGTAATTTGGAATTAGATCATTTCTAATTCTTATGAGTTGGCACGTTTTCCCACTATTTAGCTGGAATTCTTTTTTCATACCTGCCATTCAACTTTATTCAACTAAGGTATGCAAAGTGGACGCATATCAATTATTAGAACTCTTTAAAACATTAAAATATATATTCTGAACTTTATTAAACACGCCTGCCCATGAATAAGAAGCTATTTTATCACGAATAAGCGAGATGTCTATGCATGGATTTTGATAAGAAGCAGAAATTTGTGTTTTTAGAGCATGTGCCAGTTTTTTTTCAAATAAATCTTCGTCTTCATGATAAGGAACATCTATATCAAGACGGGGAGTTTTGACCAGACTGATAAAATCTGCATGGATACCCCCTAATATTTCACTTATCCCCGGAAGATCTGTTGCAACTATCCTGCAACCGCTTGCCAAACCTTCCAGTAAAACCAGAGGCAATCCTTCATAAAAAGAAGGTAGTACAAAAATGTGAGACTGCTTCATAATTTGAGCCAATTCTTTTTGCGAAACAGCGCCATGTATTACAACCCGGTCGCCTAAACTCTTTGCCAGCTTCAGGCAATAATCGCGCTCTTCACCGCTACCGCTCCCAACCAGGTGCAACTGCCATGAAGGAGAATCTATTTTAGAAAGGGCGCGCAAAAGCCAGGGAACCCCTTTTGCATAGCTGAGCTTTCCGGCATAAACCAATTGCACGGGATCAGGATCAGGCTTAGGCGTTAATGTAAAAAGTTTTTCATTGAATCCGGCTCCAACAACAAAAATTTTATCTGACGGCAGATTATACAAATTTATAATATCTTCTTTTTGTGTCTCGTATAAAGCCATAACAGCATCCAGCTTACTGCATCCCTTCAAAACCATTTCCTGCAGGTGAGGGCAATTTTGAAATTGACGAAGATCCGTTCCATGGCAGGTAGTAACTATAGGAATTGCGGGGAAAAGCTGTCTGGCTAAAGAGCTGACAATCCATAAATGATGACTGTGAATGATATCCGGTTTAAAAACAGATACAGCTGTTTTAATTTTTTCTGTAAAAGAATATAAATATTCATTTAGTACATCTGGTGAAAGATTGCAGAATCTTGAGCTTTCATAAGGCATAACATCGCTCATGCCCGGGATTTGACAAGATACATCCGCATCAAAAAATTTTACAAATTCACACCGGTCTTTGCCGATACAGTCAAGATCCGCAGGCTGGTCGGACTGTATGCCTGCTACCAGAAAGTTCTCATGATTACATAATGAAGATTCGCGCAGCATGGCCTGCAAATAAAATCCGCTGCCGGTTGAATCAGGACGCTGGCTTAGCAGATGAAGAATTTTGAGCTTTTTTTGTTTTTCCATAAAGATTATGATGCTACTTGATTCTTCTCTTCTTTCTCATCAATATCTTAATAGAGAGATAGGGGAACAAAAAGAATACAATCGACAAGACTTTTGTGATGGCCATTCCCCAATAATTCACCAGATCAAAATCCCGCCTGCTCAATTCAAAAAATCTACTATGAACTTTATAAGTCCAGTCTCCGGCAAGCAGATAATAAACAAACCAAAGCAGCAAAAAAAGAGTAGATAAAATGACACATGAAATTAAAACATCTGACAACCGGTCTAACAAATAATCCATTTCATCATTATTCATATCTGATCCTTTATGTCAGCTTGCTCCCTCGTAAATAGCCTTGAATTTTTTATGATATTTAAAATCAAACGTCTCATCTATCTCCACTAAGTTTGTGCGAAGAAGATGAAGATTAACAAAGGTTTTATTTTTAAGATATAAATAGGAAAGAAGATTGTTATTTTCATCATATTCGGTTTTATCGGATTTTAAGTAAAAGCTTTGGCCTTTCAGTTTATCTTCAAGCCACTTCATGGCTTGTGTTTCCATTCCTGCTTTCGCAGCTATGCCGATAAGCTTTACTGTCTGATCATTGTTAAGCTCTATCATGTTTGGAGCAATCACACGTCTTAATCTCAAATACTTAATTTTTTCTTTATTCTTTGCTTCAATTTTTGAACCGTATGTATTTTTTCTCGGATCGCTTTTCTTTTCAAATTTAATCTTGTCACAAAATATATATGGCAATTGATTTATTTTTTGCCCGTAGCCTGTAATATCACGTTTGGGTTTTTTGACTTTAATAGAAAAATCAGTGAAAATATCAACTTGCTCAGCTCCCAATTTCTTTTTTATAACAGGCAAATATGATTCATTGATTTCATAGCCTATTGAATGCCTGTTAAGATTTTTGGCAGCAAGAGATGTTGTGCCGCTTCCTGAAAAGGGATCAAGAACAGTTTCCTGCTCAAAACAAAACATCCTGATTAAGCGTTTGGGAAGTTCTTCAGGAAACATTGCAAGGTGTTTATTCTGTTTTTCTCCCGGAAAAATCCAGTGCCCGGCAAAGTATTCGTTCCACTCCTGTGTGGATAATTTCGCTTTTTCTTTAATTTCTTTTTCAACAAAAGGGGGATCGCCGGGTTTTTTGAAAAGCAGAATAAACTCATAATCAATCTTTAAAATGCCATTTCGCGGGTAAGGAAATGAGCCCATGATTGAAGCCCCTCCCGTTGTATTGCAGGTCGTAACCTTCTGCCAGATAATGGCTCCCATATAATCAAAACCTGCTGATTCACAAAACTTTATTATTTCCGTTCGGATTGGAATTACTTTATAGCGGCCATAATATGCAGCCCTTGCAAACTGGTCTCCTATATTTATGCACAGGCGGCAACCTTCTTTCAATACGCGATGGCATTCTTTCCACACCAGATTAAGGTTGTTGATATATTCTTCATATGTATCATAAAAACCTATCTGCCGGATATCATCATAATCTTTTAGCTGCCAGTAGGGCGGCGAAGTAATGACAAGATGGACTGATTCATCATGAACTTCAGGCATTAGACGGGAATCAGCTATATAAATGGTATGGTTAGTCATATTGAATTTTATCTGAAAGTCTATGGAAGCTATTTTACATCTGAAAAGAACGAAGCTTTAAAAAATTCTCTGTTCATGCGGGCGATGTTTACAATAGAAATTTCTTTCGGGCATTCCGCTTCGCATTCTCTCTCATTGGTGCAGTTTCCAAATCCAAGATTATCCATTGTCCGCACCATTTCTATAGCCCGCTTTGCTGCTTCAGGTTTTCCCTGGGGAAGAAGCGCCAGTTGTGATATTTTAGCGCTTGCAAAAAGCATAGCAGAAGCATTCGGGCATGCAGCTACACAGGCTCCGCATCCTATGCATGCAGCGGCATCCATTGCTTTTTCAGCTATTTCCTGTGATATTGGTATGGCATTGGCATCAGGGGCTCCCCCTGTATTAACTGAAACATAGCCTCCCGCCTGTATTATTTTATCAAGCGCACTCCGATCGACAACAAGGTCCTTTATAATCTTAAAAGCCCTTGAGCGCCAAGGTTCAATAACAATTGTATCGCCATCCGAAAAATGGCGCATGTGAAGCTGGCACAAGGTTGTTCCCTTTTCGGGACCATGCGGACGGCCATTAACAACAGTACCACACATACCGCATATGCCTTCCCTGCAGTCATGGTCAAAAGCGATAGGTTCCTTGCCTTCAAGGGTAAGCTGTTCGTTAATGACATCTATCATTTCCAGAAAGGACATGTCCGTGGAAATATTTTTGGCATTATATGTTTCAAGTTTTCCGGCAGAGTCCGGCCCTTTCTGCCGCCAGACCCTGAGTGTTAAATTAAGAGTCTTTGTCACTTGTAACTCCTTTGCGTCAGCTTGACATTTTCAAAAGTAAGCGGTTCCTTGTTGAGTACAGGATCATTTCCCTCACCTTTATACTCCCATGCCGAAACATGGCAGAAATTCTCATCATCACGCATTGCTTCATTTTCTTCCGTTTGATGTGCTTCATTGAAATGGCCTCCGCAGGATTCCTTGCGGGAAAGAGCGTCTATCACCAGCAATTCGCCGAATTCGAGATAGTCTGCAACCCGTCCGGCCTTTTCAAGACTTTGATTAAAATCTTTGTCGGAACCCGGAACAAGAACATTTTTCCAGAATTCTCCTCTCAACTCCTGTATGAGTTTTCGTGCCTTTTCTAGACCAGCATCATTTCTGGACATACCGCAATATTCCCACAAAATATTTCCAAGCTGCCTGTGAAAATCATCGGCCGTCCGCTTTCCTTTTATTGAAAGGAGTTTATTGGTAAAATCATTGATCTGTTTTTCCGATTCCCTGAATGCGGGATGGTCCGTTTTTATCTGTTTTTTCGCAGCTGTAGTAAGATATCCGCCTATAGTATAAGGGATTATGAAATATCCGTCCGCAAGACCCTGCATGAGAGCGCTTGCCCCAAGACGATTTGCGCCATGGTCTGAAAAATTGGCTTCCCCCAGAACAAAAAGGCCGTCGATAGTACTCATCAGATTATAGTCAACCCATAACCCACCCATAGCATAGTGGACAGCGGGATAAATCATCATGGGCGTTTCGTAGGGATTATCGGCTGTAATCTTCTCATACATCTGGAAAAGATTAGCGTATTTTTTCTCTATAGTATCTTTTCCGTCTCTCTTGATTGCATCTGCAAAATCAAGATAAACGGCAAGCCCTGTTTCTCCCACGCCTTTTCCCTTATCGCACTGCTCCTTGGCATTTCGCGATGCTACATCCCGGGGAACAAGGTTTCCAAAACTCGGATATTTGTTTTCAAGATAATAATCACGTTCCGCCTCGGGTATCTCGGAAGGCTTTCTTTTATCTCCCGGTTTTTTTGGAACCCAGACGCGGCCGTCATTTCTTAAGCTTTCACTCATTAAGGTGAGTTTTGACTGATAAGTTCCATGTACAGGTATGCATGTTGGATGAATCTGTGTAAAACAGGGATTGGCAAAAAAGGCTCCTTTTTTATATGCCCTGTATGTTGCAGAAACATTTGCTCCCATGGCGTTTGTTGAAAGATAAAACACATTGCCGTAGCCGCCTGTGGCAAGGACAACCGCATCTGCGGCATATTTTTCAATTTCACCGGAAACAAGATTGCGGACAACAATTCCTCTTGCCTGACCATCTATTACCACAACGTCCAGCATTTCCCTTCGTGTATACATTTCCACTTTTTTCGCTGCAATCTGTCTTGACAATGCGCTGTACGCTCCTAAGAGAAGCTGCTGTCCTGTCTGGCCTCTTGCATAAAAAGTTCTTGAAACCTGGGCTCCTCCAAAACTTCTGTTTGCAAGCTGGCCCCCGTATTCACGGGCAAACGGAACCCCCTGGGCTACGCACTGATCAATAATGTTGCCGCTTAACTGGGCAAGCCTGTAAACATTAGCTTCTCTTGCCCTGAAATCGCCGCCTTTTATCGTATCATAAAAAAGCCGCCGGTCGCTGTCTCCGTCATTCTGATAATTTTTTGAAGCATTGATTCCGCCCTGGGCAGCAATACTGTGGGCGCGTCTTGGACTATCCTGTATGCAAAATGTTTTTACATTGTATCCGAGTTCGGCTAAAGATGCCGATGCCGCACCTCCGGCAAGACCGGTCCCAACAACAATTATATCGTATTTTCTTTTATTTGCAGGGTTGACAAGTTTCAGCTCGAAACGGTGTCTGTCCCATTTTTCCGCAAGAGGGCCTCCCGGGATTTTTGCGTCAAGCTGCATAATATTTCCTTCCTTATGTTGTAAGCGAAATGAAAACCGGAATGAAGCCGAAACCAAGTCCTACTAACAGGCTGAAAGCTATTCCCGCCTTTTTGATAAAGGGCATATATTTGGGGTGGTTTACTCCCAG
>JAHIFE010000082.1 GCA_018901125.1 Pseudomonadota bacterium
AATGGCCGGGGCCTCCGAATCCGGTCCCCGGAACCGTCAGGATAAGTTCTTCCTGAAGTGCTTTTACAAATTGAATATCATCCGGAATGGGTGATTTCGGGAACAGATAAAATGCACCTTTGGGTTTTTCAAAAGCGTAACCGCATTTGGAAAGACCGTCGCAAAGAAGATCCCGCTTCCGGGTATACAGGGACATGTCAACACTTGCGCCCTGCAATGATCCTACGACGCGCTGCATCAAGGCCGGTGCATTGACAAACCCTAAAATTCTGTTGGCAAGGGTCATTCCGGCAAGGAGTTCCTTTTTGTATTCTGTTTTCGGATTTACGGCAACAAATCCAATACGCTCTCCGGGAATGGAAATGTCTTTTGAAAAAGATGTTACAAGGATGCTTTCCTCGTAACAGGAAAAGAGGCTTGGAACCTCGATGCCGTCATAGATGATTTTTCGGTATGGTTCATCTGAAATCAGATAAATGGTCCTTCCAAGTTCTTTGCTTTTTTTACGGAGGGCCGCTCCCAGTGTCTCAAGGCTTTCCCGGCTGTAAACCTGTCCTGTCGGGTTGTTGGGCGAATTGATGAGAACCGCCCTGGTTTTATCGGTAATGGCAGATGAAATTCCTTGAATATCGAGCGTAAAATCAGGATTCGAAGGTACGGTTACCAGTTTTCCTCCGTGGTTGTCGACGTAAAAACCATATTCTACAAAAAAGGGTGCCGGGGTAATTACTTCTTCATCCGGGTTAAGCAGTGCTTTTAAGATAACATTCAAACCGCCTGCTGCGCCGCAGGTCATGATTACTTCCTGTGCGGAGATGGGCGCCTTCTGTTCTTCTGTCAGATAATCGGCAACATTGCGGCACACCTCTGGGTATCCGGCGTTTGGCATATAGGCATGGTCGCCCGGGCTGTCGGTATTTATCAAGTCTTTAAGAATTTTTTTAAAAATATCAGGTGGTTGAAGGTTTGGATTCCCCAGGCTGAAGTCAAATACATTCTCTGCACCATGTTTTGCTTTCAGCTGCGCACCTTCTTCGAACATTTTCCGGATCCAGGAGGATTTTGTAATAAAGCTTTCAATTTTTCCGGCGATAGTCATATGTGTGCCTCCGGCTTAGTGCCCGTCCATTAATGGCTATTTTGTCCGATATCTGCGTTGCGCTCAAATTTTAATCCTCAAAATATATCTATATATTCCTGCGATTAAAATTTTCGCGCGCCTTGATCTCAAACAAAGTATCTCATTAATGGAGGGGCACTGCTATGAAACGGGCCTTGTCAAGCCCTATTTGAAAAATATTTTATTAACAAGTTACTTTGCTCTTTGACATAATTTTTTTCCAAATGGTTTCTTGGGGTTGCTTCGACGGTGAATCAAACTGCTATGCGTGGATTGGTTACCAACATTATTCAAAATCCGTCCGGAGTCTACTCGATCTAATTGCGTGAATAAAGCTGATGCCTTTCAACATAGTGTCCGCGAGTGTCTCCTTACGTACCCCAAGATCCCACTTGAAACTGCAATTTCTTGTTTTGGAGAAATTACATTACGATCAATTCTGTTTTCCTCCATCAGGCGACTGATTCGGATTGATTCATCATCGCCCAGATAAAGCCGACAAATTCCCTTGCTATAGCAGTTTTTGCTTTGTTGCGATTTTTTCCTTTCAGTACTAATGCCCAGAACCTTTTATACAGCCGATGCATGCACTTGATTGCGATGTTTGAACTGGCCGCATCGACTTGCTCAAGGTTGCTTTTCATTTTATAGCTGATTGTCGGTTTTTTCATCAAGTGTTGCACAGACTCGATCAACTGTGTCCGGCAACGATGATTTCCTGTCTTGGTAATAGGACCGCCTTTTTGTTTGTTCCCCGAAGAATCTTCAGATGGAATCAATCCAAGATAAGCCATCAAAGATCTGGGGTTAGGAAACCTTCGGAAATCGGTTATTTCAGAAATCAGAATCATGGCGCTTAGGATATCTAATCCTTTGAAAGCACGCAGTTTTTTGACACTGGGTGCATATACTTCAGAAAAGGCTATTTCTTCTATTACTCCATCGAGGTTACTGATGCGGCTACTTAGATATTGAAGATGGCCCAAGTATTCTGAAAGAACTTGTTGGGAATAAGCATCAAGCAATTCTAATTTTGACAACCATACCCGGTGCTTTACGGTCCACTTGCTGTGAGGCCATTTAAATCCCTGTGATAAACAAAATGAGTTTATTTGCAGTTTTACATTTCTTTCGTCTTTCTTTAGATTCATGCGGCAACGAATAAGATTCCTTATCGATTCTTGTTCTTCAGTGGGGGGATGAACCGTTGTCAACTGACCATTTGCATATAACTGGGTCAAATTGCGTGCATCACGATAGTCATTTTTTCGTTTATCACCTGGTTTTTTGGGGATTAAGGAAGGTGCAATTACATCACAGTGAAATCCCCAGTTTTTCATCTTTCGTTGGAATGAATAGCCATTGCATGAAGCCTCGTAGCATGCTTTTATTTCAAACTTTTTTGATATCTTTTTGAAATATTTTAAAATGGTTTTGTCATTGTTTTTCATATGAATAGTATCAAAAAAATTATTTTGTCCCTCGACAATGACAGCAACGGAAATGGTGTCCATATGGTAATCGATTCCAATATGTGCTAATTGTTTCATGGGTTGGCCTCCTTGTTATAGGTTTTGGTTTTCAGATGCATACCACTTTTTAGTGGCTATTGCATCTGAGGCCAGCCCGTTTCATATTATCTAACTAAGTATTTTATACGAAATATTCCGGCATTGACTTTTTCGATAAATAATGCTCTCAATTAAAAATGGGTTTAATTCCGAGATAGTTGCAGCGTTAAAATAGTATAAGCCTTAAGATACCCCGTAGATTGGCTGCGGGGATTTTCATTAGGGGCTGTTAGGCGTTTTTAAAAAAGATAAAAGCTAAACTTACTGTGAAGTAAGAGCACAAAACTAAGGGTCCTAATGAGATAGCCGGGTTGCTTAAACTTAGGACACCTCGACTTTTTTGTTTATGTGCTTTGTGTATAAGAAAAATTGTCGTTCACTGAAGATTTTTGAAAGTGAAGGCAGAGCCCACTCTGAAAAAGAAGTTGTGGGCTATCTTAACCATGCCGGTTTTATAAATATTACGGTCAATCCTTTTGT
>JAHIFE010000083.1 GCA_018901125.1 Pseudomonadota bacterium
GGCTGATTTTGCCGGGTTCGATAAGTTTATATCGGCAACCCTGGAATGATCCGTCCTTTTATCTTTTTCTTATAATCCAGGTAATTCGTTCCAAGGGCATGCTCCAAACTTTCCTCCTCGATTATGGTTAAAAATAAAAATCCTGCCCACCATATTGGGACCAGTGCAACCCCGATTACTGATCCATGGAGTATTGACCATCCCAAGCACCAAAGTATTTCTCCCAGATAGATGGGATTTCTCGTGTATTTATAGACACTAGTGGTTACGAACGCCATATCTTTTTCTGCGATATTCAGAGGTTTTATCAGAAAACAAGGAGCAAGGCCTAAAATAAAGCCTATTATGAATATCGGAGCACCTATGATTGCATTGAAGGCATTAAGAAAAAAACGAGGTTGTTCAATAAAAGGTAAAACAAGGATAATCCTGCCCATAGAAATGGTTGAAACAATAATCCATCCTATGGCCGGGTGGCTGCCAATCTTTCTGCTACCAACGACAGAACAGGCCCCAACCAAGGCAAACATGCTGATAAATGCCCAAAAGAAAGGGTTGTTGAAATATGAGTTCACTTTATCCTCCTTATTTATCTAACCGTTGAACATCTGCGGCTTGGCCGCAAGGGAGGGAACTGGGGCTTGACCCCAGCAGTCACCTGAAACGGCATGTTCAAGTAAGCCGCTACGCGGCAGATTAAGCTGTACCATTATTGTTCAATTCCATTGCTCATGGTATCTTCTTACCGGCTTGCAGGTCGGTATCTTCTACCCGACAAGGTTAAAGAAGAAAGGAAGATACCATGAGCAAATTAATCAAACGTTTTAAAGAAGATCTCCAATTAGCCGGATATGCTAAGCGAAGCATTCAATCCTATACCAGCGCGGTGTTAAAACTGCAGCGCTTTTACAATAAACCATTAGAAGATATCAGCGAAGAGCAGCTGCGTCAATATTGGCTTTGTTGCCAAAGTGAGTTTGGCTGGAGCGCCGCAACACTGCGTATCAGTTACGCCGGTATCCAGCATTTTTTTAACAAAACGCTGGTCCGATCCTGGAACCTTTTCAATGACATCAAATGGAAACGTGAGCAAACCTTACCGACTATTCTGAGTCTGGAGGAAGTCAGGAAAATTATTTATGCACTTCCTACTGTGCAAAGTCATGCATTTTATTTGACATTATATTCCATGGGAATGCGTTTGAGGGAAGCAACAACCCTTCAGGTCAAAGATATCCTTTCCGACAGGGGGCTTGTGCATATTCACGGCGGTAAGGGCGCCCTGGACAGGACGGTACCCTTACCTAAAATCACCCTGTTGACTTTGCGTAAATATTATAAAACCCATCGCAATCCAAAATGGATATTCCCTGCCTTAGGCCGCAATGGCGGTAAAAACGCTCAATATGCCAAAAATCATGTGAGTGACAGTGGGGTTCAAGGCGTTCTACGATCTACTTTGAAACGCCTGAAGTTTAAAAAACATGTCCATCCTCATGTATTCCGCCATGCGTATGCGACTCATTTGCTGGAAGCCAATATCCCCATACGACATGTTCAAAAAATATTAGGTCATAAAACACTTAAGAGCACCATGATTTATCTGCATGTGACCACACAGGCTCAAGTTGATTCCAATGACAAAGTTTCCAAAGTCATGCAGGGGGTGTTGTCATGAGTGCTGTTCAAAAAATCTTCCAAATGTATGGACCACAATATCTGGCACTTTATGGTGATCGAATGCCGAAATCTCATAAAAAAACCATCCGGGATATCATTAAGTGCCGAAATGGCTCCTTTGGAACAATGGTGTATGAGTGCAAAGACTGTCGTAACCTGCATTTTATTCACTGTTGCTGTGGCAACCGCCATTGTCCCAACTGTCAGCAGAGTAAAGCGGATCAATGGCTTAATCAGCAGATGAAAAAACTGCTGCCGACCCATTACTTCCTGTTAACGATTACACTCCCTCAAGGTCTTCGGGGTGTTGTAAGATCTCATCAAAAAACATCTTATGGCGCACTGTTTTCATGCACCAACGAAGCGCTGAAAAAATTAGCACAGGATACACGGTTTATCGGATCTGATCGGATTGGATATCTGGCAGCCCTCCACACATGGGGCGGCATGCTCCAGTATCACCCTCATTTACATATAGTCATTCCCGGAGGCGCTTTATCTGGTAACAAAGATCAATGGCTTTCTTCCAGGCAGGATCTGTTTGTTCACACAAAACCCCTTGAGATTATTTTTAAAGCCAAATTCAAGGATGCCATGAAGAAAGCCGGGTTGCTGGATAAAATAGATCCCGCAGTGTGGAAACAGCAATGGGTGATTGACAGCCAGGCCGTGGGACAGGGACAAAAATCCCTGCGTTACCTTTCAAGATATGTGTTCCGGGTTGCCATCTCCAACAATCGTATCAAAAGCATTGAAAATGGTGCCATCAATTTTTTGTACAAAAACCGTGAAAAGAAGAAGTGGAAAATCATGGCACTTTCTGCCATGGAGTTTATCAGACGATTCTTGCAGCATGTTCTTCCCAAAGGGTTTATGAAAATAAGGCACTATGGTTTTCTCAATCCAAGCAGTGTGTTGCCCATAGAAAAAATTCGTGAACTCATTTCATTTATCCATGACATTGTTGCTCTTTTTACTAAAATCCCGGAGCCTGCAATACCCGGTATTAAATGCAGCCATTGCGGCCATGATCTAAAATATATCCGCTTTGTAAAGCCTGAGCCACGAGGCAAGCCCGGGTAACTGCACAAACTGATTACCGGTATTGATCAACTTTATAAACAGCCTTATCAATATAGGGCATGTTGCAGTACCCGTGCGCCAAATTGCCGGTATTTTAATTTTCGATCTGGGTTTTAATGGCTGAAAATGGCCTGGCTTTTGGTTTTTACATCAGGAGAAGGGCTCTTTTTTAAAAATTTTCATCGTATCTGATCTTTAAATTTCTGACCTTCAGTTTACACATCCAGAAAACCGGTAACCTTTCCCCCTATCAATCCGCGGCTTCATGAACCATTGGATTAGTACCGAGCCTCGTGCCTCAGCACGGTTACTAATCCTTTATTTGTTAGACTCATTGACTTTATTCACTTTTGCTCATTTTGGTTTCTACATCAGAGTTCTTGAAGGTATACGTGAGACCAGCCCCAAATAATACGTTGGTTATCCGTGTCAGAAGCCAAAACGCACCAACTGGAAGAATAATGACCTGTACAATAAAAACCGCCACATATAAATATGACAATTTCAAGAGATTGGAAACCATGCTTTCCATATTGCCAACCATCGCCTTAAGCGTTGTGCCCAAATCAGATGTTTTCTCACCAACAAAATCAAAGCCATTTTTCACGGTTCCAAACACCCCATCAATTTCTGGCATACTCATATCCTTAAGCCGTTCCATCTCTGGAGAATTCATCGCAAGTTCGTCCTGTACCTTGATGATCTGTGGTGAAAAATAATTTTCTTGCAAATATGTATTTATAATTGATGAGATCGGCAGGAAAAGACGCGCAACTGCGAGTAGGATAATTGAACTGACTACCAGCCCCCTGAGTGTCGTGGCTCTATCTCCCTTTACAAAGGAGATACCAAACAAAACAATTATTGCGAAACCAATTAAAGAAGGAACAAAGGCTACGCATAACTCATAGACGATTTTTTGAATACCTATCGAGACTATCGCAGTAACAAGGATGTCGGAAGCCCGCTCTGTCATGTCATCTAATGGATCTAACACCTGCCCGACCGCTAATGACACTCCCAAACCAGCCGGTTCAATCTGAATTTGCGATTCCTTTATGGCAGAGACAGAGGCATTAACCACCCGACAAACCCCATATGCCACACCAGCCTTTGTCATTGCGTCGGAAAAATAGGTGTCCGTGTTATTATCTATATATGGCAATTTGAGCCCAGGCAGCATGAATAAAACAACAGCTGCGACTATAAGTAGAACGGATTTTACGATAGTTGGATTTATTTTCATTTTTTCATGCCTGCGCACCCCCACCCCGCGTTTAGGGAAAAATATTTTTTAGGGTTTCTTTAAATTATATTTACAAAAGAGGCCACTTAAAAGGTGTCGGCCAGCACTTCTTTATTCTTAAATTAGCTTACATTTCATTTTGATAAATTGAACAGCTTCTTCAATATCCATGGCATACAGAGACAAAGCATCATCTTCCGTTAATGAAATGTTGAATTCTTCCTCAATATTATAAATCTGGTCACATTCATAAATTTCATCGGGTGGATTTGCAATTGACCACATACAGCACATCTGGTTTGTATCCCTGTGCTTATAACGTTGTAAATGCTTCCGATAGATTTTAAAGAATCTCTCTTCAATGCTATTATTTTCTTTATTCATAAGAATTTCCATTTTTAAACGTTAATGCTTCAAAATCTGCGGCTCGCCCGTCAGCATTTTGCTTGTTTAGCTGTATATTAAAAGCCTCTTGTTTCACCGATTTTCATAATACAGGCCCGGTCATCGCTAATTCCGTTTTTTACGGCAAAGGCCCGGTATCTTTCAGGAGGTTCCCAGGGTGATTCATCCGTCAATACTATGGTACCCCAGTGGGATGGTATGATTAGGTCGGCTTTTACATCATTTGCAACCTGAACGGCTTCTTCCGGATTTGTATGGACAGGTTTCATCACATTGACCGGTTTATATGCTCCGATCGGAACGATGGCAACATCAAATGAACCGAACTTTTTGCCAATCTCCTTGAAAATGGTTTGCGAATAAGCCGTATCTCCGGCAAAAAAACAGCTTTTATTTTCTGAGCGGACAGCCCAGGAGCACCACAATGTTTTATTACGATCGCCAAGTCCCCGACTGGAAAAATGAACGGCAGGAAGAGCGGTCATCTCCAGCTCATCCGAAAAAACGGATTGATGCCAATCCAATTCCCGGATGTTTTGATAGCCTCTTTTAACAAAAAACGATTTTAAACCCAAAGGCACAAATACATGAATCCTTTCTTTGCCGGGCATGGTTTCAATCGTTGCGGCATCCAGATGATCATAGTGGTTATGTGAGATGATGATAATATCAACCGGGGGAAGTTTAGCCAGTGATATTCCGGGAGCGATATATCGTTCCGGCCCGATGGGAAGCGGGCTTGCCAAATCACTGAAAAACGGATCAAACAAAATGTTTTTATTTCCAAGTCTCATCAAATAGGTTGAATGCCCTATCCATGTGACGGCTTCAGATCCTGAATAATCTTTTAATTTCGAGAGTGCAAGGGATTCATTTATCACGTGACCTTCTGGAACCTCCAGTGTATCAAACAAACCTTCTTTTACCCTCCTGAAAAGAAAGGAAAATCCGGGCATTTCAGGTTCAGGAACAGGCGGATAGTTACAGAACCCTCCTGTTGTATGATGGAGTGGTTTGCTTTCAATTGTCATTACATCGGGCCTA
>JAHIFE010000084.1 GCA_018901125.1 Pseudomonadota bacterium
ATATAATAAATATTACCTATAAGTCAAGCTATTTACATAAATTATATTGTGTCCACATATATTATTTTTTATTATGTTATATTTCAATTTATATTAATTAGTTATACCATATATGCATAATATATCAGGGGGAAGATCCGACATAAACACTCGAGCCACTTTCAAAGCGTTTCAGTTTGGTCAAGGTCAAGGCGGATGAAAATTCTAACCGCAGGAATACATGGAGTATTTCGAGGATTAAAATTATCGCCCAACGCAGAGATCGGCCCAAATGGGACGTTTTGAAACTGGCTCTAATTAAAATATGGGTTTAATTTAATATCGGCTATCGAGATTATTATCATTATTTGACTTTTTGCCTGTTAATCGTTACTTTAAAATAGAAATGATCTTAATAAACAAAATTTTTGTATATTATATATTGGCTTATAAAAAGTCCATTAGTATTGAATAATATACATAACCGGAATTCGAAGCTATTTTATGTTTTTATTGTAAGTTGTTTAATATATTAAATTTATGGGAAACAATATAAGTCCGGAAATCGAGGAAAGCATTACCTCCGAAACAAGGGAGGAAATTAAAGAGCCCTCAATGTTTAAGGTTTTGCTTCATAATGACGATTATACCTCTATGGATTTTGTCGTTGAAATACTTATGAGTGTATTTTATAAATCTATTGAAGAAGCTATACAGATCATGCTGAATGTTCACAGGCAGGGAATAGGAGTGTGCGGTTTGTATACATACGAAATAGCGGAAACAAAAATGAATTCGGTGCATTCTCTATCCCGTGACAGAGGATTTCCACTCAGATGTTCAATTGAGAAGGGGTAATATAATGATTAGCAGGGAACTAAGCGCAACTCTTGGACTTGCTGTAAAGGAAGCAAAAAAAAGACGCCATGAATTTGCAGGCACAGAACATCTTCTGTTTGCAATTTTACATGATTCTACAGGAATTGAAATAATTGAAAATTGCGGCGGCAATGTAAAAAACCTTTATAATTCCCTTGAAAATTTCTTCAAAATGCGGGTAGAAACCGCCCCTGAAGGAGCAAAATACGTGTTGCAGCAAACAACCGGATTTCAGAGGGTAATACAAAGAGCCTTTAACCATGCCCGTTCCGCTGAAAAACAGGAAGTTGAAATAGGTGATATTCTGGTATCCCTTTTTGACGAAAAAGATTCTTATGCAGAATATTTTTTAACCCTTGAAGGTATCACGCGTCTCGATGTCTTAAACTATATTTCCCATAATATTTTAAAACCTTCTTTAAAACAGGGAGATGGTGGTTTTACCAAAACCGATAAGGCTGACAAGAAGAAGAAATCGGATTTTCTCGAATCATTTACAATTGATCTTATTAAAATGGCAACGGAAGGAAAGCTTGATCCTGTGATCGGTCGCGATCTTGAGATAGAACGCACCTTACAGGTTCTGTGCAGGAGAAGAAAGAATAATCCAATTTTTGTCGGAGATCCCGGAGTTGGAAAAACCGCTCTTGCAGAAGGGCTTGCCCAGAAAATAATAATAGGAGATGTCCCTGAATCGCTTAAAAATGTTAATATTTATTCTCTTGATATGGGAGCTGTTCTTGCCGGAACAAAATTCAGGGGAGATTTTGAACAGCGGATGAAAGGAATTATTTCGGAGCTTAAGGAAAGAAAAAATTCCGTATTATTTATAGATGAAATTCATACGGTTGTAGGAGCAGGATCAACAAGCAGCGGTTCAATGGATGCATCCAATATATTAAAACCGGCTCTTGTTTCAGGAGAATTGCGATGTATCGGCTCCACTACCCACGAGGAGTATAAAAATTATTTTATAAAAGACAGGGCTTTATCCCGTCGTTTTGAGAAGATTGAAGTTCCTGAACCTACGGTTTCTGAAACCATACGGATATTAAAAGGCTTAAAATGCCATTATGAAGTGCATCATGGTATTGAATATACAGATGCCTCACTTAAAGCTGCAGCCGAACTTTCTGCAAAATATATAAACGACAGATATCTGCCTGATAAGGCGATAGATGTGATAGATGAGGCAGGAGCTTTTGTAAGATTTTCAGATCCTGTGCGCAGAAAAAAAATACAGCCATCCGATATTGAAAAAATAGTGGCAAAAATGGCCAGGATTCCTGAACAAAGCGTATCAGCATCCGACCGGTCAAGACTTGAACATCTGGAAAACAACATAAAGAAAGTTGTTTTCGGGCAGGATGACGCTATAAAATCTCTTGTTACTTCAATAAAGCGATCAAGAGCAGGGCTTGGAATTGCCTGCCATCCGATAGGATCATTTCTTTTCACAGGTCCCACCGGAGTCGGCAAAACAGAAGTTGCAAGACAGATTGCAGGCATCATGGGAATAGAGTTCATGCGGTTTGATATGAGCGAATATATGGAAAAGCATACTGTAGCCCGTCTTATAGGAGCGCCGCCCGGTTATATCGGTTTTGATCAGGGCGGTCTATTGACCGACGGAATTCGTAAAAATCCCCACAGCGTGTTGCTGTTTGACGAGATAGAAAAGGCGCATCCTGATATTTACAACATTCTTCTTCAGGTTCTTGATCACGCAACACTTACCGACAATAACGGAAAAAAAGCTGATTTCAGAAATGTTATAATTATTATGACATCAAATGCCGGCGCCCGTGAAATGAGCACCCAGACAATAGGTTTCGGCGAAGTAAAGTATGATCCTGAAAGCAAAGGTAAAAAAGCAATCGAAAATATTTTCAGCCCTGAATTCCGAAACCGTCTTGATGATATAATTAATTTTAATCCGCTATCTCTTGATATAATGGAGATGGTTGTAGATAAGTTTATGAATGAGCTTAAAGAGCAGCTTGCAGCAAAGAAAGTTTCTCTGTCATATTCAGACAGCTTAAGAATCTGGCTTGCAAAAAAAGGGCATGATTTGAGATATGGAGCAAGGCCTCTTGGAAGAGTTCTTCAGATTGAAATTAAAGATTCTCTTTCGGATGAAATACTGTTCGGAAAACTTAAAAAAGGCGGAAAAGTCAGTCTTGATCTTGAAAATGACAAGCCTGCTTTTGCTTTTAAATCTTCTTAAGCGGAAGAATAATTCCGAACGGCTTTAAAAATATCAATGCCTGTTTATCGTCTTACTAAAGAAATTATTTTTCCTCCTCCTCAGCTTTCAGGCAAAGAAGGTCTGGTTGCTATAGGAGGCGATCTTAGTGAAAAGCGCCTCCTTCTTGCTTATAATCTTGGCATATTTCCGTGGTATTCGGAAGGTGAGCCCATACTCTGGTGGTCGCCTGATCCCCGTCTTATTATCTATCCGGATGAAATCAGAATTTCAAAAAGTCTTCATAAAGTAATTAAGAAAAATGTTTTCCATATAACTTTTGATACGGCATTTGAACAGGTTATTAACTCATGCGCCTGTGCAAGAAGAAGAAAAAACGAAGGAACCTGGATTGTGCCTGATATGATAGAAGCATATTGCATGCTATTCAAATCAGGTTATGCGCATTCGGTAGAGGCATGGAAAGATAATAAACTTGCAGGCGGACTTTACGGAGTTTCTCTGGGAAGATGTTTTTTCGGTGAATCCATGTTTTCTCTTGAGGCGAATGCCTCCAAGGTCGCATTTGTTGCGCTTTCTCAATATCTTGAAAATAAAGCCTTTGATTTTATCGACTGCCAGGTTGCAACCGGTCATCTTAAACGTTTCGGAGCAAAAGAAATACATAGAAGCCTTTTTTTAAAACAATTGAAAAAAGCTCTTGCGTTACCAACTCTAAAAGGGAAATGGGAGTATCAGAGTTAACCCAAAATACTTTTTGAAATTAAAATAACTATTGCAAAAAACTACTAATGAAATATATTAATTCATAATATTTTAAATAATTGCAGGATGGTTAGGCAGGATTAGGCAGACTGTCAAAAATAATTTGAGAAAGTAATCTCAAGCATTGTATAGCTGAACAGAAAGCCAAACGGAGGGAATGACTTATATCAATACCCAGGCCCGACTTTATCCCCTTGATGTTCCATTGATTTTCTTATCAGTGATACGGATGAAGATTTTAAGGAAGTAAGGATTGAAAATAAAGAACTGATGGAAAGGGTTAAGCTTATTGATTCTCTTGATGTTGAAGATAAAACAGCATTAATCAGGGTGATTGACTCCATAAAAGAAGATCAAACCCTTTTCCTTAATCACTATTCAAGGTTTGGCTCTCCCCTTTGGTCTGCAGATAAGCTTATAAACTAAAAGGATAGTAATAAATATGATTAAACTAATTAACATTTTGTTTTATTTAGGCATTATATTATGTTTTTTTACTACTGGTTGCCTGAAACATGTTCCAGTTTTAATCACATCTGATCCATCAGGTGCGCAGATATATCGTGGTTCAAAAAATCAAAAAAAACTATATATGGCCAGTGGTACTACTCCACATACATATAATGTATCTAAGAAACCACCTCTATATCTTGATGAATGGTATACCAAATTTATGGTGAAAAAGGAAGGCTACGAGGATAGTGAAATACAAAAAGCGGATGGCAACATTGATAGATTGCATTTTGTTCTGAAACCATTACATAGTGCGAACCTCAAAGATATAGAACAAGCTAAAAACATACTTAAAGCAGAAGCTTATAAAAATAATAACGCTGATATACCTGATTTTGATTCTCAGATTAATAAGCTATGTTCTCAAATATCTGAAGAAATGTCCGGTAACAATAAAACAACAGTAGCAGTATTTGAATTTTCAGATTTAGATGGAAACGTATCAGAGCTGGGAAAATATATTTCGGA
>JAHIFE010000085.1 GCA_018901125.1 Pseudomonadota bacterium
GGCGCCGCTGACATCCTCCACCAGTCTGGGTTTGTCCGGTCGGGAGCCAGTCAAGGGCATGGCTTGGGTAGTATCAAATACAAAGGGGATTTCCAGGGTATGGCAGGATTTGAAAAGGGCTAACGGGGTACACTTTAGTGTGTCCTTTGCATTTGGCTGATGTTATTCTTTTTTCTTGATATCTAAGTTACAAGCAACCCAATTCACAATTGCTTCGAACCTTTCCTTATCTAACCCGTGGCCTCCATTGAAGGAAATATGTTTAAAATTCTCCGGGACACCTGCTTGAATCCATTTATGTCTGGCCTTTTTATAAATTTCCCCTGCATCATATGAATAAGGATCTTCTGTTCCTGATAATAAAAGCAGTTTTCGTGGGACAACACACTCAACAAGGTGATGCATATCATATTCTTTGAAAAAACCAGGAATCAACAAAGACATTTCCAATCCGGTCTCTTGCGCCATTTTTGTTTTGACTGTACAGGCAGAGCCTGAAGCGCAAGCAAAGTTCAGTCTTTCATCAACAGCAGCATGAAAAAGAATTGTATTGCCACCAAAGGAATGTCCTATCGCGCCAACATTATTCTCATCGACAAATGCATGGTTAAGTAAAATATTGAGGGCCAGATTATAATCTTCCAGTATCTCAGTAATTAAATAATCACCCATAACCAACCTGTAGGCCATTCCATTATAGTACTGCTGCCAATCGGTATGTTCATTCTCAACAGTACCAACACCGACTCTTCGTCTATTTTCAAAACCGATACAGTCGGGGCAAATTACCGTTACCCCCATAGAAGCCAAGGCTGGACCAAACTGGTTATAGGGATCACCACATAATCCTGCAGGTTCACTTTTTCCAATATGCCATTGGGAACTATGCTGATGATAAACCAACACACCCCATCCAATAGGATTTGATTTAGGTTCAAGTAAATACGCTCTGATTTCGGCATTGAAGGAAGATGTATATTTTATCAATTTTCGAAAATAACCATCCACTTCTTCGACCCCCAATATTTCATAACTTGGGTTGGCAGTAGATGGCCGAAATCTTAGAAATTCAGAAATGTGTTCTCTATTCATCAATTTGGTCGATCCGTCTCTGGTGTCTACCACCCTTGAACTCAGCGGTTAGCCAGGCGTCAACGATAGCCACAGCTTCTTCCTTGGACATCTGGCGTTGTCCAATAGCAATCATGTTGCAGTCACCGTGCTCTTTTGAAAGGCATGCAGTTCGTTCGTTCCAGACCACGGCACACCGTATCCCACGAAGTCTGTTGGCAACGATGGCTTCGTTCCCGCTTCCGCCCACAATAATACCAAGGGTGTGTTGACCCTCGGCAACGGACCGTGCCGCTGCACGAACAAAGTTTGGATAGTCAACCGGGGCGGTGGAATCTGTTCCAAAATCCTTGACCTCGATTCCCTTTGATTTAAGATGAGATTTCAGAAATTCCTTGTACTCGTATCCTGCATGGTCGCTTGCTATGGCAATGGTTTTCTTCATTTTCTTTTCCGAACGTTTATGCTCTGCCAGGTCGGCTTTTTGGTGAATGAATCCCGGGTTTCTTCTTGTCAGGTTGCTTGAACTGGTTACATAAATTTGATTTATTAATCATTATTCTTATTATTTTCATCCGTCAATTTATGAAAGTATCCAGATTTGATTCCTCGATGAACCAAAATGTGTGAGGATGCCCTTTCTCCAACCGATCGGGCTTCGCTTTCTGTCATATGAATATGACCTACTCTTTTGTTTTCCGACGGCAAGGTTGCTTCTAAAAGTGCAAGATCTGCTCCTTCTGCGTGTAGAAACAATTTATCATCCATTCCCGAATCCGGGCATATCAATACCTTTTCATGGCCTACTTGCATATCGTATAAAAAACCTCTCTCTCCTGATGGTGGCACTTGTACGATGCCATCAGATACCGAACTTGTTGTCTCACTGGCAGGGTGCGCGGCCTCGTGCGCTGTGAAAATAAAATTACTCAGGCTTTTTGTTTCTCCCGGATTAATCCTATAATGGTTTACCTTGAACAGATCTCTATTTTCATAAAGCTCACGCCATAGATGCAATTGTCTTTCTATTTCCACACAAACTGAGGGAGTATAGATTGGGAGGTCTTTTTTCTTTTTACACACAACCGTTAGAAAGGAAAGCAGACCAAACAGTCCTGAACAATGGTCATAATGCGCATGAGTAAACAAGATCCCCTTCAGGTTGTCGAAAATAAACTCCCGATCGACCAAGTCTCTCAGGCATCCATCTCCTGCATCCACAAGGATTGATGCCGAATGTTTCTTTCCAGTTATTAGAATCTGAGTTGCTACAGCAGCCTGAGAGTGGAGTATCGAGACGACTGTTTCTGTTCCTTCCCATATCCTGGTATAATCATTTTCCATGTTTATTCTCTCGTCTTATTTTTTTGCAAATATTTAATACATCTTTAAAAAGAATTTTAGGCCATGCTCACAGAAAATTTCCGGATGATTTTCTGATATATTTTTTTTCATGGACAGGCCGCAATACAAATACCACAAATTGTATTTTCCGGTGCTCCGGGGATGTGCTCCGGGTATGTGCTCCGGGGTCGGACCAAGTGCTCCGTGTGCTCCGGGGTCGGGTGCTCCGTGCTCCGGGGTCGGACCAAGCTAACCAAC
>JAHIFE010000011.1 GCA_018901125.1 Pseudomonadota bacterium
ATGGGATTCCCAGCGAACCCCCTTTTCCGATCCGGCCGCTCTGGTCAGGAGGGTGATCTTGTCCGCTACGATAAAGGCGCTGTAGAATCCGACACCGAACTGGCCGATCAGTTCAGGGGTAAGTGTGTCGCCCTTGACCTTCTCCATTGCAGCCATGAAAGCAGCCGTTCCGCTTTGAGCAATGGTTCCGATGTTTTCCATGACTTCGTCATAGGTCATTCCGATACCATTGTCCGAGATTTCAAATGTCTGTTTGATTCCGTCCGGGGTGAGCTTAATCTTAAATTCCGTGTCGTTACCCAGTATGTCGGGGTTTGTTTGGGCCTCAAACTGCAGTTTGTCGATGGCATCCGACGCGTTGGATATCAGTTCGCGAAGAAATATCTCCTTGTTTGAATAAAGAGAGTTGATGATCAGCTTCAAAAGCTGCTTAACTTCCGTTTTGAATTCGTGGGTTTCTGCTTGATTACTCATAATTCCTCCAGTCAAAAGTCTGTTTTCAGATATTATAAAAATATAAACTAAAATGCGTGTTATTTTTAATTTGTCAACCCTGTAGCTGTATTATGCAGAGTAACCGCCTTGGGATTTAATATATTCTTTGATGGTTATGTAAAAATCCCCAAACCGTCATGCCGGACTTGATCCGGTATCCAGAACCCAATGGAATTACTGGTTAGCGCTAAAGCTTCACTGCGTGCCCGGCTTTCGCCGGAATGACGAAAGGGGGTATTTCCCTGTTTTATGGGCGATATGTCAAATCTGCTCTTGACTCACCTTGATTAAAATAGGTCGCTGACGCTGATTTTACTCCTTTGTATAAAGAAGACGTTTTTCTTTCTTCAATCGGATCGTCCAACCATTGCTGCCAATAAAGACGGCAGAACTGAGCATTAAAACCATGGGGTACAATATGTTTATAATATTTTCAGAATAACGTTCCGATTACAGCGCGTTCGAAATGTCATGATAGGTGGGTGTATAACCTTTTTATTATGGGAGCCAGTTTCAAAACGTCCCATTTTGGCCGATCTCTGCGTTGGGCGAAAATTTTAATCCTCGAAATACTCCATGTATTCCTGCGGTTAAAATTTTCACCCGCCTTGACCTTGATCAAACTGAAACGTTTTGAAAGTGGCTCATGGGTTATTCAAGCCTGAGCCTTTTGTTTTTTATCTTTCAGGTAATTAAATACTTCCATTGCTTTTTGCTTTGTAGCTTCAATGCTTCCGCTGTTATCAATTACAATGGTAGCGTGTTGTTTTTTCTCTTCAATCGGCATCTGTGAGCGAATCTTGAACATTGCATCAGTTTCGGAAATGGAATCTCTTTCAACAAGTCTTTTTAGCTGGATATTTTCAGGCACATAAACAAGAATCACGTCTTCCAGTTTTCTATGCATTCCGGCTTCGATAAGAAGAGGAATATCTAGAATTACTATGGAGTCTGGAGATGTCTTTCGTATATTCTCAACCATTTCAACCGTTTTTTTTGAAACAAAAGGATGTACTATTTTATTTAAAATTTCTTTTTTTTTGTGATCCTTAAAAATAATATCACCCAGATAAGTTCTGCTTATCTCTCCATCAGGAAGAAGTACTTCTTTGCCGAAGGCTTCAACTATTTTATGCCAGGCCGGACTATTTTTCAAAACAGCTTCACGGGCAATAATATCGGCATCTATTATTACAGCCCCTGCCTGTCTTAAAAACCCGGATACGGTACTTTTACCTGTTGCTATCCCGCCTGTGAGCCCGGCTATGACCAAAATGTATATCTCCTGTCTGAAAAGTGTCAAATATTATGTTCTATGCGTTTTGCCGGAGCCCCTGCTGAAAAGAATGAAATAAAGCATCGCAGCATAAAGAACTACGGCAAAAACAGCAAATGGCATAAAATAATACCCCAATGGCGCAAATATTACTACTGTAATCCAGTGAACCAGTATAATTGCCTTTGAGTCAAGCATTATAGGAAAATCATTATACCTGCATATAATTGCAAGCCCGCTTAAATTCCATCCATAAAGAGAAGCAAAGGCATGGAGTCTTAAAAGAAACTTTAATTCATCCTGACTGTAACCGGGAAAAAATTTCAGAATGATGTAAAGTATCCCGGTCACAGCGGTAAAAAGCAGAAATACCATTCCTGACGTCAAAAAGTTTTTTTGCTGGGCTTTTATTCCAAGTTTTGCAAAAAGCACGAAAATAACAACCACTGCAATAAAAAGAATTGAAGTTACAAGAAGCTGGAGCTTAGGTTTTTCAAACATTATAAACAGAAAAAATATTATTACTCCTAAATTAACAGTCCAGAAACCGACATCTTTTAACAGGCGTATGATAAACCTTACATTGTTTTTCATGAGTGAAAACATTACAGACATTGTTATCAATGACAGTGGAAAAGAAAATCCCAAAAAAAATGTATCCATTGTCAGCTTTGGAAAAGATACAAATCTTAAATATTCATTGTTTGCGATAACAAGACTGGATATGACAAGTCCCAAAGACAGGCATAAAAGGGATGCCTGATGAAACTTTTCCGAAACCGGCGATAACCGGAAAAAATTGTATGGGAATAAAGAAAACTTCTTAAGCCTTATTTGCTCAACAATAGCTGCAAGCACCAAGGCTATAAGCATAGAAACAAGATACAGCTTAAAAAAAGCACACAGTGCATAACTTAGGGCAAGAAGAGAAAAGATGAAAGTTTTTTTAGTAAGTTGTTTTTTCCCTTCAGTAAAATATAACAGTATTGTTCCGCCACTGCACAAATTAAAAAGGAATATATGAAGCCTTTCAAAATTATATATTTCACCATTGTGGATGAAGATATGAAGAAAGCCAAATAGAAGTGCAAACGTCATTAAAATCATCAAAAAAGCTTTTAGTCTTACCGACATTTTTTATTCCATTTCTTCATACTTTGCTCTCATAGTAATATAGATCTCCAGATAATGTTTTTGGCAAGGCGGCAAGAAGCCCTCCTGAGTCAGGCGTACAGTTGGTACATTATCGAAGGCGGGCGAATGATATCGCAGCCCAAAAGCTTTATCTGAAAGTCTATAGCTTTGAATCAACATAATCACAGGCTAATTTAACAACTTCCGATATTTCTTTTTTTACGGGAAGAGTTTTTGCTATCATTGTTATATAATTATTGTTCTTTATTATTTTAAATGACGGTACAAAATTTATATCAAACACCCAGCTTATCTGAAGAAGTTTAAAATCATTTAATGTTTGTAAATCCTTCATGTTAACAATTGTCTGTTTTAAAATGGAATCAATAATATTTTTTGAACACACCGGTAAATCAGGAAGATCAAGTGCAATAGTGTTGTTCGGCCATTTTTCACCGTAGTAATCCCCAAAAACCCTCCATATATCAAGTTTATCGGCATCCCGGATAAGCCTCATAAAAAAAAGGGTCTTTTCATCTTCTTTGGGAAGATATAATGTATTGTGATATGCTATAGCCTTTGATATCAAGCGCTTGTCATTTCTTGAAAACATTGACAAAACTTTGTGTATTCCTATCTGCTTCAATCCAAGTTTAGCGTGATTTTCAGAAATTGAATCGACAAAAGTACGATATATCTCATACTGTCTGAATCTGCCGATATCATGGAATAATGCTATAGTCTCAGCAATTATCAAATCATGCGGACTAAGGCCAAGCTCTTTGCCTATCATTAATATATTACTGCAAACATGCTTTGTATGATGTTCTTTAAGACTTACCGGCTTATTATATTCCGGGTCATCTTTATAAAAACCCGACACATAATCGGCAAACCAATTCTTTAATAAATTTAATGTATCCGTGTTCATAGAAATTTATTTTCAATCAGGTCGGCAAGGCCTTTTATATCTTCATGAGAAAATTTTGGGACATCAAGATCCAGGTCATCATCTGTCACAAGTGCGATAAGGTTATTATCACCCATGCAAGCCGGCTTGTCGTGCCTGGCTTTTCTGAAAACTTCAATTTTAGGTTTATTTTCCTTTTTGAATCCTTCGGATATTATAATATCTACACCGGAAAAATATGTCGCAACCGAATCAAGTGTCTCATTATCATTTTTTTTATTTATCATTATGCGTTCGTCAGAAACTATTATTACGGAATCTGCCCCTGCATCCATGTGCCGCCTGCTGTCTTTTCCCTTTTTGTCGATATCAAATCCATGTGCCGCATGTTTTACAGTGCCAACCTTATATCCCCTTTTATTAAGTTCAGGAATCAATCTTTCAACAAGAGTTGTTTTGCCGGATTCCGCTTTTCCTACTATTGATATTATGGGTATCATTATTTATTACCTTGAGCCAGTTTCAAAATGCCCTGTTTTGGCGGATTTCTGCGTTGGGCTCAAATTTCAATCCTCGAAACACACTTGGTATTCCTGTGGTTGAAATTTTCGCCTGCCTTGAGCTTGAGCAAACTGAAGCGTTTTGGAATTGGCTCCCTTAATAGTTATTATTTATGAAGTACCCCTCACAGTAAGGCGTACAGTTGATACTTTGTCGAATGGGGGGCAACTGATAATGCAATCCAAAAACTTTATTTCAAAGTCTACAAATGCACTTAATTCACTAACAAGTTGTTGTCAATTGTATTTCAAGATAACCGGAGCAATAGAGCTTCAATATTGATGGACTTATAAATAGTCCTAAAAGCATCATGCCGGCAAAAGCCGCTGTTGTTGTTGCGCAACGAACTAATGGAGGCAAAGGAAAAATGAGAACACGAGTTACTATCACCGCTATTATAGTCACATCGCTACGCTTCGGCTAATTTCTACGTTATCAAAGAACAACCTTGACATATATGCATAGAATATGCATACTGAAGCATCACATTTATATGAGGTAATAATATGAGAACAACACTGAATATCGAAGATGCTTTAATTGATAAGGCGATAAAACTTACCGGAATTAAAGAGAAAACAGCACTTGTTAAGCTTGGTTTAGAAGCACTTATTGCCAGAGAAAGCGCACGGAGGCTTGCAAAGCTGGGTGGAACTCAAAAGCAGCTTCAGACAATACCAAGAAGAAAAGGAGTATAACAGCTGATGGTTCTGGTGGACACATCGATTTGGGTCTCCCATTTGAGGGATGGGAGTATTGATTTGGCAAACTTGCTCAATGATGGAAGAGTATTATGCCACCCATTAATCATCGGGGAGCTGGCTTGTGGAAATCTTAAGGACAGAGCAGTTATTCTTTCTTTTCTTCAACTACTACCAATGAGCATTGAAGCTGAACATGAAGAAGTGCTGTCATTTATTGAGAATAACCGTTTAATGGGAAAAGGCATGGGCTATGTGGATGTCCATCTGATTGCATCCGCTGTATTAACAGGCGTGCCAATCTGGACACTTGATAAGAAACTGGCGCAAGCTGCTGACGGCCTGCTTATAAAGTATAAAAATTGATAAGAAAATCAATACAGCCGATCGATACGCTCCGGCTGATATTTTTCGTTAAGGTAGTATTAGGGACGTATTAAACTGCTAAATTTAATTATCAGTTGCCTTCTTTGTGTCGTCATGAGCGGAGATGCCATCAGACAAACGCCGAATGGACAGTCAGTTGCCGGAAACCACATGCATCCGGCAGTGTTTGCAGTCGAAACCAAGGCGGTAGGTCCGCTTACCGTCGGTCAGGGAAAGGGGGGGGGCGAGTCTGAGTCGGTGTTTGGGGTTTTTCAGGCAGGCTCCGATCTCCCTACGAAGGCAGTACCGGGTGGTCATGAGGATCGTGCCGGACGGTTTTTTCTCCGCTTCGAAGGCCCTCTCGACTACCTGCGCACCATGTCGCAGATAAAAGGCTCTGGCGAAGCGGTTGTATACATTGGCCCGGTAATCCAGGATTTTTTCAGGATACGTGGGAGCCGGACCGGTTGTTTCCGGCTTTTTTCGTGGGGCATAACTGAGTCGTCTCACTGTCATAAGCTGATCGGTGGCCTCGCGCCTCAGGCCGTTCAGAAGGCTTACGGGGATAAACCCGGTCCATTGAATGTCCATGGAAAGATCCGTGACCATAAAGATCGTATTACCCGTGCTCGTCAGTTGGGAGCGGATCTGATCCCTCATTTTTTCCGGCTGTCTGGCCGCGTCGAAGGTCGCAGGCAGGTGCGATGTCACCGTATGGCCGTCTTCATCGGTGACGGTCAGGCCGATGTCATCGTCCGTCTGCCGAAAAGTCATGGAGACCCCGATCTTGCGCTCAGCGGACGGTTTGTCCAACAGTTTGAGAAATTCATGGTCGTGGTTGCGGAAGAGTTTCAGCCCCACGGCCAGTCCGGCCATGTCGTTGGGGACAATGCGCCCGTCTTCAACCCGCTCTACCCGGAACCCTTTCAACACGCCTGCCTTTGAGATGAAGCACATCCCATCGCCGTTATGAACAGCGCCGCCCGACAGTCGGAACCAGCCTTTTCCCACTTGAGTGATCGACCCGACTTCCGTGCCCGTGGATTTTGGCGTGTCCATGGCCGCCTGATGGTCAATTCCATCCGGGTCCAGGAGAAAATACCGGGTATAGCTCCGGTTGAATGTGCGGCCCAGATCGGGTTTGAACCGGAATTCAACATGGCCGGAACTTTGCTGCTTCAAACCCGGATAGCTTTCGATCACACGGTCCAGGGCCTTACGGTAGGCGGCGGTGACGTTTTTCACATAGGCTGAGTCTTTGTACCTTCCTTCGATTTTAAAGGAGGTGACCCCGGCATCGATCAGATCCGTTAGATGACCGACCAGATTAAGATCCCTGAGGGATAGAAGATGCTTGTTTGCAATGATTTCGCGGCCCGTGCCGTCGTTCAGGGTGTATTTCAGGCGACAGGGCTGGGCGCAGACGCCCCGGTTTCCGCTCCGCCTGAAGGCTGCCTCGCTCAGGTAGCACTGGCCACTGTAGGATACGCACAGGGCTCCATGGACGAAGCATTCAAGCTCGATATTCGTTTGTTCGCGGATTGCCGCTATGTCGCAAAGACTCAACTCCCTGGCCAGAATCACCCGGCTGAACCCTGTGTCTTCGAGAAATTTCACTTTCTCCGGCGTGATGTTGTGCATCTGGGTGCTGGCGATCAGGGGAATGGGCGGCAGATCCAGCTCAAGCAGTCCCATATCCTGGAGAATCAGGCCGTCGGCTCCGGCCTGGTAAGCGTCGATGATCAGAGGAAGAGCCTCTTTGATTTCCGAATCGGAAAGAATCGTGTTCAGGGCAAGATAAACCCGTGCGTTGAACAGATGGGCGTATTCGATGAGTCTGGCGATATCTTCCATGCTGTTTCCGGCGCTGGCCCGGGCGCTGAAACGGGGCGCACCGATGTAAACGGCGTCGGCCCCGTGGTCTATGGCCGCCCGGCCGAGGTCATTGTTTCCGGCCGGGGCCAACAGTTCCAGAGGGATTCGCCGGTCTTCATTCATGAGCGTCGCTTTCGGGAGTCATTGTGGTTAAAAACCGACAGATCGCCTGTTTGGCTTCATCCAGGGAAAGGTATTCGGTAACTCGTATATCCGGACATCCGCTGACCATGGCCGAAAGGCAGCGGCCGGGAGACGGTCGGTACAAGGCGAGGACGGGTTTCCCCAATGCGATAGCGGCTCCCAGTTCGTAGCCCACGCCCAGGGAGGGCTGGGTCACCTCCGCAATCACTGTATGGCTATTGTTCAGCCAGTTCATATCCCGGTGGTAGATGCTTTGATCATCCGGGCCATCATCGCCTTTTTCCGTCAGTGCAGGATCCCCCACATGTTCGGTGAGCACCGTACCCCAACCCGAAAGATACGCGATGATTTCATAGTAAAGCGCGGCATCCACCCGTCCGCCCCTGATCGATCCGGCAAAATAAATGTTCATCATAACCGCCTTGTGGTGAAAAGAATGAAATTTACGGCCACTATGTCAAGAACCGCTGTGCGTGTCAATGTTCGTGCCTCATATTATTTTATGACATAACAAACTCATTTCTTTACAAAATATAAAATTTTATCTAAAATCACAATTGAGTTTACACAATTGCTTATTAATTATATTAAATATAAACAGAATACGCGAAAAAGGAACAAATTAATCATGTCACAAATTATTGCCTATTGCGGTCTTGTCTGCTCAAGCTGTCCAGTGTTTTTAGCTACGAAAAATGATGATGATGCCGCCAGGAAAGAGACGGCTAACTTTTTTTCAAAAAAGTTAGGATTGGATTTTAAGCCTGAAGATGTCAACTGCGACGGTTGTCTATGTGAAGGGGGAAGACTTATAGCACATTGCAGTATATGTGAAATCAGAAAGTGCTGCCGAGAAAAAGGCCATAAGAATTGTGCCGTCTGCAAAGAGCGGCCTTGTGGGCACTTGTCTAAATTTCATGAGCTTTCTTCGGATGCAAAGGCAAGCTTTGAAGCACTGCTGAAAGAGATCGGACAAAATTGAAAAAATGCATACCATCGGCCGCTGAATCCGGCATTGCAAACAACAATAAATTATTGAATCGTGCATTATTGCTGGCTGTAATAACAGTTTACTATAACATTATAGAGGGGTTGGTGTCTGTGATATTCGGCATTACGGATGAAACAATATCTTTATTCGGGTTCGGGCTCGATTCTTTTGTCGAGGTAGTATCAGGAATAGGCATACTACACATGATTATACAAATGAAAAATCATGGAGGTTCAAAAGATTCGTTTGAGAAAAATGCTTTAATAATCACCGGGGTTTCCTTTTATATATTGGCTTTTGGTCTGGTTATGACATCAATTTACAATATTTATATTGGAAACAGGCCAGTATCAACTTTATGGGGTATTATTATTTCGGTTATATCCATTATATCCATGTTGTTTTTAATGAGAGCAAAACTGGATGTCGGCAGAAAACTAGATTCAAATGCCATTATTTCTGATGCCAATTGCACAAAGACATGTCTGTATCTTTCAATAATACTATTGATATCAAGCCTTTTGTTTGAGATATTTAAAATCGGTTATTTCGATTCCATCGGAGCTATCGGATTGGCATATTATTCGTTTAAGGAAGGTAAAGAAGCAATCGGAAAGTCAAAAGGAAACGGTTGTTCTTGCAGCTCCTGTTGTGGTTAAGGCAAATATTATTGATAAAAAATGGTAATATAAAACATCCGGTTGATTTTAGTTTTTTTATACCTTAAGTTCCTAACGCACTCAAAAAGTGAAAGGAGATTCCCATGAAGCTTAAAACAGAAGATGGGGGATGGAGTCCATACCTGGCAGGAGCATTTTTGGGCTTATTGGCAATTGTCTCGGTTATTGCGACAACAAAGTTGATAGGAAAGACCAGCTATCTTGGAGCTTCGACTACATTTGTGAGGGCTGCCGGACTTGCCGAAAAGAAAATTGCATCAGATCATGTTGCTTTAAACGAGTATTTTACCGAAACAAAAGTAAAGGTTGACTGGCAATTTATGCTTGTGATTGGTATTTTTTTAGGTGCCTTCATCTCTTCTATTATGGACAAAAGCTTTAAAATAGAGAGCGTTCCTCCAACATGGGAGGAGCGTTTCGGTCCATCAATAGGAAAGCGGGCTATCGGGGCTTTTGTGGGTGGGATTGTTGCCATGATTGGCGCGCGAATGGCAGATGGCTGTCCAAGCGGGCATGGCCTCAGCGGAATGATGCAGCTGTCTGTCAGTTCGTTGGTTGCTTTGGCGATGTTTTTTGGCATAGGTGTTTTAGTAGCCAATATACTTTACAGAAGGAGGGCATAATGAATACCGGTCAATGGTTGGGGCTTATAACGGGAGTGTTGTTCGGATTTTTGCTGCAAAAAGGCCGTGTTCTTCGTTTTGATAAACAAATTGGCGCTATGTTATTAAAGGATATGACAATATTAAAATTCATGCTGTCTGCTATATTGGTAGGGATGGTAGGTATACTACTGCTCTCAAACGCGGGGATTATAACTTTAAGCCATAAGCCTATGAACGTTGGTGCAGTATTGCTGGGGGGAGCTTTATTCGGAGCCGGATGGGCTGTAATGGGTTTTTGTCCCGGAACATCAATCGGAGCCATTGGGGAAGGTCGCTGGCACGCCGTTTTCGCTGTAATAGGTATGGTAGCCGGGGCTGCTATATATGCAGAACTTTATCCGTTATTTAAATCAACAGTACTTGCATGGAAAGATTTCGGCAAAATCGGTCTTCAGGAAACCATTGGTATATCACAGTGGATAATTGTCCCCATATTTTGGCTGGTGGCAATAGCTTTATTTATTTTGTTTGAGAAGAAAAAAATATGAAGGAGTTCTTCATAGTCTTCTAATGAAAAATATTGCAGGGGTATTATTGGAGATAGGCGATGCAAAAGATTGATATTCTTGATATACTGAGAGATTATAAAAAGCATTTTGCAGAAAAATATGGGATTCTTTCCATCGGGATATTTGGTTCTGTTGCTCGTGATGAAATAATAGAGAGTAGTGATGTTGATATTTGTATTAAAACTACTACTCCCAATCCTTTTATTTTAGTGCACATTAAGGATGATATCGAAAAGCGTGTTCATAAAAAAGTGGATATCGTGCGCGTATGGGAAAAGATGAATCCATACCTGAAAGATAGAATTGAAAAAGAAGGTATTTATGTTTGATAGACAAACAGCACATATTATACTTAAAATTTGTAACCGTAAACTTTGAATAAGGGAGAAAATATGAAAGAAGCAGTTATTGTTAGTGCTGTCAGGACACCTCTTGGCAGTTACAATGGATCTTTAGGAAACATCGGGGCTACAAAGCTCGGAGCTATTGTAATTGAAGAAGCCGTTAAGAGAGCTGGAATAGATAAAAAAGAAGTTAATGAAGTTATGATGGGATTAGTGCTGCCCTGCGGGTACGGGCAGAATCCGGCCAAGCAGGCCGCTGTATTGGCGAATATGCCCTGGGAAACAGAATGCATCACTATCAATAAAGTTTGCGGTTCGGCCTTAAAAACGGTAATGCTTGCAGCACAGGCTATTCAAACGGGAGATGCAGAAGTTATCGTTGCAGGAGGTATGGAAAATATGAGTATGGCTCCATACTATCTTGAAAAAGCCCGATTTGGATACCGTATGGGTGAGGGAAAACTGAAAGATCACATGATAAACGACGGCCTTTGGGATATAGTAAATGATTTTCATATGGGAATGTCTAATGAACTATGCTCTGAAAAATACAATATAAGCCGTGAAGACCAGGACTATTATGCAGACGAATCATACAGGCGGGCTTTGAATTCAATTTCTTCCGGGCGTTTTAAGGATGAAATTGTTCCTGTAGAAGTTCAAACAAGAAAAGGGGTAAAAATTTTCGATACGGATGAGTGCCCCCAGGAAACCAGTTATGAAATCCTTTCAAAAATGAAAGCCGCTTTTAAAAAAGACGGGCTTGGTACTGCCGGAAATGCTTCGATAATAAGCGACGGGGCCGCTGCTGTTGTGGTGATGTCAAGAGACAAGGCTGAAAAACTCGGGTGCAAGATTATGGCTACAATCGGAGCGCAGGCATCGTATGGAATAGACATGAAGTATGTTCTTGTTGCTCCCATATGGGCTATCCCCAAATGTCTTGCGAAAGAAGGAATCTCAAAGGAAGAAATAGACCTTTATGAAATAAACGAGGCCTTTAGCGGATCGACGGTAGCAGTTCTTCGCGAACTTAATCTTGATCCGTTAAAAGTAAATGTAAACGGTGGAGGTGTGGCTCTTGGACACCCGATAGGAGGCAGCGGTTGCCGGGTGCTTGTTACACTTTTACATGAAATGATTAAACAGGATAAGAAAACCGGACTTGCTTCTCTTTGCCTTGGCGGAGGAGAAGCCGTTGCCCTGGTTGTAAAAAGATAGAATAATAAAGGAGAAAATAATGGAAATTAAAAAATTTGGTGTTGTAGGAGCAGGTCAGATGGGAAACGGTATCGCTCAGGTTGCCGCCATGAGTGGTGTTGATGTTATAATAAATGATATAAAAAGCGAGTTTGTCGAGCGTGGTCTTGCTACTATCACAAAAAATCTATCCCGAAGTGTTGACAAGGGAAAGATGGCAGCCGAAGAAAAAGATGCCGTTTTAAAACGCATTAAAACAAGCACTGATCTTAAAGATATGGCCGAAGCTGATTTTGTAGTGGAAGCCGCCACTGAAAATGAGACCTTAAAATTTCAGATATTTAGAGATCTTGATAAGCTATGTCCTGAAAATATAATTCTTTCCACAAATACTTCTTCTATCCCGATAGGGCGCATTGCAGCTCAGACAAAAAGGCCTGATAAAATAATCGGGATGCATTTTATGAATCCTGTGCCTGTTATGAAACTTGTTGAGGTAATACGCGGAATCGCCACATCGGATGATACCTTTAAAACTACATGGGAACTTTCGATCAAATTCGGTAAAACTCCGGCTTCTTCTGAAGACTATCCCGGTTTTATTGCAAACAGGGTTCTTATGCCCATGATAAATGAAGCAATCTTTTGTCTTTATCAGGGAGTAGGAACAAAAGAAGATATAGACACGGTTATGAAACTTGGAATGAATCATCCTATGGGGCCTCTTGCTCTTGCCGATCTTATAGGACTTGATACCTGTCTTGCAATAATGGAAACAATATATGACGGTTTCAAAGATTCAAAATACAGGCCCTGTCCACTGCTTCGAAAATATGTGGAAGCCGGATGGTTTGGGAAGAAAACCGGGCGTGGCTTTTACGAATATAAATAAAGGGTATGCTATGACAGCAAAAAAAGCCGATTCCATACTTGGTGTTGGAAAGAAAATCCAGAAAATCAGAACGGAAAAAAAGGTGGTTCTTGACCGGATAGCCAATGAAACAGGGTTTTCAATAGATTATCTTAAAGAAATTGAGGCCGGCAAGGTATTTCCTCCTGTCGGCGCACTTCTCCAGATTGCAAAAGCTCTTGAAATAGATTCGGGTTTTTTCTTAAGAGAGCAGGAATCGGCTTTTAAAATGCGCAGTAAAGATTATTCCAAGCGAACGGAAAATTATGCTTATACTAATCTTACGCCGGGCGCTGAAAACAAGCATTTAAAGGCTTTCAAGGTAACTATTGAGCCTTTGCAGGAGCATAAAGGTGTTGGGTATCATCATGAGGGTGAAGAATTTGTTTATGTGCTCAAAGGGAAAGTGGAGGTGATTGTAGGAGAACATACAAACAAACTTTCGGAGGGTGATTCACTCCATTTTAATTCAGGGATAAGGCATATGCTCAGAAATATCGGCAAAAAAGTTGCCGAGCTTCTTGTGGTCATTTACGGGCCGTGATTTTTTGATATTTAAAGAGAGTTAAAAATGCCGTTTTTTCTTACAGATGAACAGCTGATGATCCGGGATATGGTAAGGGAGTTTTCGCGCAAATTTGTAGCTGTTACAGCTATGGAGCGTGATTTGAGCAAAGAGTTTCCTGCTGAAAACTGCGAAAAAATGGCAGAGCTCGGACTCATGGGTATGATGATTCCTCCTGAATACGGAGGTTCGGGTACCGATACCATAAGCTATGTCCTTGCCCTTTCCGAAATTGCATACTCGTGTGCTTCAACCGCTGTTGTGATGTCTGTTCATAATTCAATCGTGTGTGAAAGCATATTACGCTATGGAACGGACGAGCAGAAGATAAAGTATTTAAGATCTCTTGCATCAGGAGATATGATAGGTGCTTTTGCAATGACGGAACCGCAGGCAGGTTCCGATCCTGTAAGCCAGAAGACTTCGGCGGTAAAAAAAGGCGATTATTATATATTAAACGGTACCAAACGGTTTATAACAACCGGAAAAAATGCAGGACTTACAATAGTTACGGCAAGTACTGATTCTGCAAAAAAGCACAAGGGTATCAGCGCATTTATAGTAGTAAAAGATGCTCCCGGATTAATAGTGGGAAAAGTGGAAGATAAAATGGGACTTCGTGGTTCCGATACCTGTGATCTTATTTTTGATAATTGCCGGGTACATAAAAAGGATCTTCTGGGCAGTGAGGGGGATGGCTTTAAAATAGCAATGTCGGCGCTTGACGGAGGCAGAATCGGAATTGCGGCGCAATCGGTCGGAGTCGCCCAGGCGGCGCTTGACGCAGCAGTTAAATATTCAACCCAGCGCGAACAGTTTGGTCAGACTATTTCCAAATTTCAGGGTCTTCGCTGGATGGTAGCTGAAATGGCAACCGAAGTTGAAGCTGCACGCCAGTTGATGTATTCGGCGGCGGCCATGAAAGACAAAGGCGAAAACTATACTCTACAGGCTTCCATGGCAAAACTGTTTGCATCCGAAATGGTAAACAGAGTTACCGCAAAAGCATTGCAAATGCATGGAGGCTATGGTTTTATAAAAGACTATCCTGTTGAAAGATTTTATAGGGATGCAAGAGTTTTTACGATTTATGAAGGAACATCAGAAATTCAGAAAGTAGTAATCTCAAATCATATTTTCAACGACAAGAGAAAAATGTAAAATAAAGAGCCGCTTTCAAAACGTTTCAGTTTGGTCAAGGTCAAGGCGGGTGAAAATTTTAACCGCAGGAATACATGGGGTATTTCGAGGATTAAAATTTTCACCCAACGCAGAGATCGGCCAAAATGGGACGTTTTGAAACTGGCTCTAAAGCATGTTTTTTCCGGAGAGCCAAATGTACATTGTAACAGCTGGTGAAATGCAGCAGATGGATAAAAGTACTATAGATTTAGGACTTCCGGGCCGGGTGCTTATGGAAAATGCCGGGTGCGGTGCAGCACAGATATTTCTTGATAGGTTTTGCAAAAAAAGATCTGAAAAAGTTGGTATTCTGGCAGGGCGCGGAAATAACGGCGGTGATGGTTATGTAATTGCAAGGCGTCTTGTCCAAAAAGGAATTGATGTGAATGTATATCTTCTGTCCAAAGCATCACTTGTTACAGGGGATGCCCTTGAAAACCTCAAGCTTCTTTATCCGCTGCAAATTCCGGTTTTTGAAATAACTGACAGTAAAAGTTTTATAGCAAATCAGGATTTCATGCAAAACAGGGATATATGGGTTGATGCAATATTTGGAACCGGTCTGAAATCAAATATTGAAGGCTTTATTAAAGATGTCATAATTTATATAAATAGTCTTGATAAACCTGTGCTTGCTGTTGATATTGCTTCCGGAATTGATTCGGATAACGGACAGATACACGGGGAATGCATTCATGCTGAATTGACGGCAACTTTTGGGTATGCAAAATTGGGACATTATCTTTATCCGGGTGCAAGATGTTCGGGTGAAATTGAAATAGTGGATATCGGCATCCCGTCTTTTATTGCCGATAAAATCGCTCCGAAACAAGGCTTGCTCACACATGAACGTATTAGTTTAATTCTTGAACCAAGAAGAAAAGACGCCCATAAGGGAAGTACAGGCCATGTATTTGTTATTGGAGGCTCTCCGGGAAAAACCGGAGCTGTATCAATGACTGCTATGGCTGCAATGAGAGCGGGTGCCGGGCTTGTTACACTTGGTGTGCCTAAAAGTCTCCACAGCGTGATTGAATCAGCGACTCTTGAAGTCATGTCTTGTCCGCTTTCTGAAAATTCCGAGGGTTTTCTTTCGGAGTCTTCTTTTGATTCTGTTATGCACAACGTTGCAGGCAAGAAATGTATTGCAATTGGCCCGGGGCTTGGAACAGATCCTTCTACCAAAAAGCTTCTTGTCAGAATACTTCGTGAGGTGCAGGTTCCTGTTGTTCTTGATGCTGACGGTCTTAATCTGCTTGCCGGACAAACAGATGAGCTTAAAAAGCTAAAAACGCCTGCTGTGTTGACTCCTCATCCCGGTGAAATGTCAAGACTCACAGGTAAATCCATTGCACAGATTCAGAGTAACAGGGTTGTCTGTGCACGCGAATTTGCCACAGAGCATAATGTTCATCTTGTTTTGAAAGGAGCAGGAACCGTAATAGCACATCCGGACGGAAGGGTGTTTATTAATTCAACCGGAAATTCAGGTATGGCATCCGGCGGGATGGGAGATATTCTAACCGGAATTATCGCCGGATTTATCGCCCAGAATTATACTGCTGAAGATGCTGCAAAGCTTGGAGTTTACCTTCACGGAGCTGCCGGAGATGCTCTTTCGGAAAGCATAGGCCCTTTTGGCTATCTCGCCTCCGATATGTTAAACATACTGCCAGCACAAATAGGGATTCATGCCAAAAAATATTTTGGAGACTTGTAAAAATGGTTTCCTTGAGCAAACTTGCTGCAAACACTCTGATTGCAGATGTTATTACCGGTTCCTGTGCCCAAACTCAAAATCTGGGAGAAAAAATCGGCAAGAAAATTACAAATAGAACTATAATTACTTTGTCAGGAGAGCTTGGAAGCGGAAAAACATCATTTGTACAGGGCCTTGCCAATGGGCTTGAAGTACCGGCCAGATTTTATGTCACAAGCCCGACTTATTCAATTATTCATGAATATCCGGGACGAATTTCCCTTTTCCATATTGATTTATACCGTCTGACTGATAAAGATGATATTTATGATACTGGGCTTTATGAAATACTTGACAGTTTCGGAGTTTTTGCTATTGAATGGCCCGACTTATTGAAAAACGAATTTCCGGCTCAGTATTTGTCGGTTCATATAGAAATAACAGGTGACGATACAAGAAAAATTCAGATAACTGCGTTCGGTGATGAAACAGCAAGCCTGATTATAGATCTGTGAGGGTAAAATGAGTTTAATTGTGCAAAAATTCGGAGGAACATCGGTTGGCGATATTGAGCGTATTCGTAATGTGGCAATGCGCGTATCAAAGACATTTGATGAGAAAAACGATGTAGTAGTAGTTCTTTCAGCGATGTCGGGGGTTACTGATAGTCTTATAAAAATGGCAGAACAGGCTGCTTATTCGCCCGATAAACGTGAACTTGATGTTCTGCTGAATACCGGAGAGCAGACTACTGTTGCAATTCTTGCCATGATGCTAAAGGGAATGAACTATCCTGCCGTATCTCTTCTGGGACATCAGGCTAGAATTTTGACTAACAGTGATTTCGGGAACGCAAGGATCGGCGGAATCAATGCAGATAATATAAAAGAATATCTTGATCAACGGATAATTGTTGTTATTGCAGGTTTTCAGGGTATAGATTCGAATGGGAATCTGACAACACTTGGACGCGGAGGTTCGGATACAACAGCAGTTGCTGTGGCCGCAGCGCTAAAAGCCGATATGTGTGAAATATATACGGATGTGGATGGAATATATACGGCTGATCCCAATGTGTGCAAAAAGGCAAGAAAACTTGATAAAATATCTTATGATGAGATGCTTGAAATGTCGAGTCTTGGAGCAAAGGTTCTACAGATCAGATCCGTTGAATTTGCGAAAAAATATGATGTTCCTATACATCTAAGGTCATCGTTTTCATATGAGGAGGGTACTATGGTGGTAAATGAATATTCGGATATGGAACGACTTGTTGTATCCGGTGTAACTCACAGCAAAAATGAAGCCCGCATTACCTTGAAAAAAGTTGTTGACCAGCCGGGTATAGCCGCAAAAATATTCACGCCGATTGCAGATGCAGGGATACTTGTGGATATGATAATACAAAATACCCGCGCTGAAGGATTGACAGATCTCACGTTCACAGTTCCCAAATCGGATTTTAAGAAAGCAGTTGAAATTGAGACAAAGGTAGCCGCGGAAATAGGCGCCGAAGCTGTTTTGGTTGATGAAAACGTTGCCAAGGTTTCGGTTACAGGCGTTGGAATGAAGAACCATTCCGGTGTTGCCGCAAGGATGTTTTCAGCGCTTGCAAGAGATAATATAAATGTGCTTCTGATAAGTACTTCTGAAATCAGAATTTCATGTCTTATAGAAGAGAAATACGCCGAACTCGCTGTTCGTGTTCTTCATGCTGAATTTGGGCTGGATAAGGGATAAGGGTAGAGGCTGAAAAAGGTTCGAGGTTCAAGGATAAAGGATAAAGGCCCAAGATGCGAGGGGAATGGGAAAAGAAGGCTGGTGAGTTCATGTGCTCTTGGGTTTTGAAAAGAAAAGATAATTGCTGACAAATGGTGAATATGAGATTCAGTACTGACCAGTTGATACTGTCGCTTATAATCGGGATTATTATCCTGGGACTTTCTGTTTACAGGATGTTTGGGACATAAAATTATTTTCCTGCCAAGCTTGAAAGAATTAAGGGTTTTGAAGTTGGGATGGGGAATTTACAACATATTGGGAATCCTTCCAAAAGCAGGCAAAAGTCCTCTTTGCCTGAATGCCTGAATCGTCTTGAGGCAATCTTCTTCATTAGTAAAAGGTCCTGCCATAACCCTGAACCATATTTTATCAGGCGATATATTTCGGGGGATGATCTCGATCTTTTTATCCTTAATATTTATAAAATTTTTGTAGTTCAAAGCTTCCTGGCTGGTCGAAAAAGTCCCAAGATGAGCTTTGATGCTTCCATCAGATAATTTTGCAATCAGATTCGACTCCGTAATTTCCGGTATACGAATTTTCTGACCGACGAGAATTAGATCGGGATTAACGATTTCCAAGTTAAATGCCAGAATAAAGTCCATCAGGGTGGTGTTTACCTGATTATAATTATTTAAAATCAACGATGAAAGATTGGCCCCTTGTTCAATATCAACAATTTTTTTATATCGGATCTCTGTTCTTGCTGGTGCAACAGATGGCTTGGGCGAAACTTCGGCAGAAGGGCTTGCGGCTGCCTGATTGTTCTTAGGAGTTGCGTCAGGAGCAAATTTTGATACTGAATTAGTCTCGATGACGGGGGCTTTGGTTACGTCCTTTTCTATAACCGGTTCTTTTAATGGAATTTTATCGGAAACGGCCAAGGCTTCAGAAGGGCTTGTTGCTGGCTGATTGTTCTCGGAAGTTGCATCCTGAGTATTTTTTGCCGCTGAATCAGCCTCGATAACTGGGGCTTTAGTCACGACTTCTTCTATAACCGGGTCTTTTATTGTAGTTTTTTCAGAAACCGCCAATGGTTTCGAGTAAGTTGCTATTTGCGGAATTTCAGGAGTGTTTTTCAGATAATCTTTTCCCAGTAGGACCGCAAGAACAATGCATCCGGCAGCTATGCAAAAATAAAATGATCTTTTAAGCCAGATATTTGCTTTCGTGGATATGGAGTGGGATTTTTGCTTATTCCCGCTTGCAATATTTCCTGCCTTTTTATCTGCTAAAAGATTTTCTTCATTGCGGATCTTTCTAACCGTTGAAGCCGATATGGGTTTTTCAGAGCTCTCAAATCCTTTAAATAAGGCGTTGTGACAGAGGACATTAATTTTTCGGGGAACACCGTCGGCATATTTGCAAATCAAAGCCAATGCTTCTGGTGAAAATACGTCATTACTATTACCCCCTGCATGAAGTAATCGATGATCGATATATTCCATCGATTCCGCCAGGCTCAGGCGTGTGATACGGCTGATGATTCCGATCCTTTGTTTCAGTTGCCTCAGCCCTTTTGTATGCAGTTTGGTTTCAAGTTCCGGCCAGCCCACAAAAATTATTTGCAGGAGCTTTGAAGTACTGGTTTCTAAATTGGAGGTCAATCGCAATTCCTCCAGAACATCCCTGGGAATGTCCTGCGCTTCGTCGATAATGAGTATCAGATTTTTGCCCCGAGCCAGGTTTTGTATCAAGTATTCATTCAGCTGGTGAACCATAGTGCCCTTGTTCGCTCTTTCGAGGGGTAGCCCAAGTTTTATCAGAAGCTCCTTTAAAATCTGTTCGAAGGGAAGATTTCCCTGCGGAAAGCAGACCACATTTACATTTTCATCTAAACTTCCGATCAGTTGGTTTATCAATACGGTTTTTCCGGTACCATTTTCACCGATCAGCAGCATAAACCCTTTGCGCTCTTTGACCACGTACAGCAAAGAGGCTAATGCTTCCTTATGACTCTCCGATGGAAAGAAATATTTTGAATCCGGTGAGATATCAAACGGATTTTCTGAAAGGCCGTAATATTGAATGTAGTGATTCATTCTTACTACCTCATATCCAGTGAACAATTTAAATCCCTCCGGTCTCAATTTAACAAAAAAAGAGTTAGGGGATTGTTGCGGGCTGCTTTAGTATAAAAGCGCTAAAATATTTTCGAGTAATTTAAACTGAATTATTCAATATTACAAGAAAAAATACGAACAAAAAAACAAGAAAGGCAGAGCTATTTCTGGCCCTGCCTGATTTTTATCATCAATATAAGAAAAAACCCGGCTTACTTCTTAATTTTTTTCCTGATTCCTGACAATCCCACCAGACCGAGACCAAGAAGAAGCATGGTAGCTGGTTCGGGAACCGGATTGTACAGCTGATTCTGAATATCATATTTTCCATCAGCAGAAACTATATTAATCACCTTGGTTCCCCAGGAATGATGCAGATCCGAATTGGCGTTATAAACGATCAGATCTGAAGCCCAAGGAGTATCAGAAGATGTGTATTGACTTCCTGTGCCTTGAAGAGACCATATTAACTTTTGGAGATCAGCCTGGCCCTGATTATCAAGCGAACCATCGTAAGCCCCACTCTTATACTTATAAAAGAGGTAGTCAACAGCTCCATTAAGCGAACCGGAGCCATCCTTGAACGGACCTACGTAACCAACTTTATCTGATACATCCGCTACTGGATACCACTTATTAAGCCAAACATAGACGTTACCCTGAATGCAAAAAGTATCATAGGTAAATGCCACGGTGGTGCCCCCGTTGTGTGATACCTCATAGGTCATTATGCCAGCGTTATCGTAAGTGTTATAAGCAATAAGCTTAACATAATCACCTGAACTGATCGTGTTTGCCATGACTCCCGGAACAGCCGTCATAGAAAATGCCACTATTAAAGAAATGATCATTACCAGTTTTTTCATTTTTTTTACCTCCGTCAAAGTATATTTTCTTTTGTATGTGAGAAACAGCAATTAATGTGCCACATTGTATTACATTTATCGGCTGATCCCATAACTTATATAACTATCTGATTTGCATAATAAATATATAGGAGTCTAAAAAAATGATATTAAGTATCGATGAGATAATTTTTTATTCATAGAATAAATTGTAAAGAATACCGACACTTTTCATTGCTTATCGGGCTGTTATTAGGTATGCTTGGCAGAAAATATGTTATAATACAATGTATTATAACATATTTTTTATTTGTAAATAATTCCGTCGTTTTTGATCGCTTATAAGGGTACCATCAGGTATGTTTGGCAGAAAACGTTTGTATTACAGCATATTATAATGAAAATATTTTTGTAAAGAAGCCCGACACATAATAACATTACAATTATAAACTTGGGAGCCACTTTCAAAACGTTTCAGTTTGGTCAAGGTCAAGGCGGGTGAAAATTTTAACCGCAGGAATACATGGAGTATTTCGAGGATGAAAATTTTCGCCCAACGCAGAGATCGGCCAAAATGGGACGTTTTGAAACTGGCTCTTGGATGTGCTTCGATAGACCAGCGTTATAATCCAATTTGAAACTGGCTCATAAGAAAGATATTACTACATCAGGTAGGTTTGGAGCGCTTTATAGCTCTTAAAATCAGCATCAACAAAGAAGGCTCCTACATGGAGGCTGTCTTCGGCATCAATAACTCTGCTTGACTCACAGGACAACCTTAAGGGCTTGCTTCTATCAGGCAAGTTAAAAACAAGCTCAAATCTTAAACCTTGCGAATCAATCAGGAACTGATGTTTAAAATCTTTGGCAATTAAAACTTTTACACCGCCAAGAGAAATCTCTGAGATGGCTCCTATTCCCATTTGTCCATGTTCCTGTTGATTAATTACAGCCGGAACGGTAAGAGTCTTTCTCGGATATTGACGTTTTTCTTTTTCACAATTTGGGAATACATTCCTCTCTTTCAGGTAATTAGTCAGGGCCATTTCAATTGTTGACGATAAAGATCTCTGGTCTTCTTTTGCTACTTGAGCCAGGGATTTATGCAAATCTTTGCTGGCACGAAAAGATATGAGGCTGTCTTTTTTCATGAGGACTCCTTTCTATTCAACAAATATCTAATTCCAATGTAGGATTGCACAAACTGTGCCTGAATAATCATTTCGCTACACTCTTTGCTCCAATGCGGTTTCAATCTCTTCTGCTGTCATTATGGCTGCATCGAGGGGGTTTTTTGCGTCCCTTATCGGTCTTCCGATTACAAGATAATCAGAGCCGTTTTTGATTGCATCAGCAGGCGTTGTAATGCGTCTCTGGTCGTCGTTTCCCGATAAATTCCAGGTGGGTCTTATTCCGGGAGTTACTGCAACAAAGTCTTTGCCAAAGGATTTCTTTATTATACTAACTTCCAGTCCGGAGCAGACGACCCCTTTACAACCCGCGTTTTTTGCCATTTCGGCTCTTTTTAGTACAAGCTTTGAAATGTCAGTGCAGAATTGATTTTCAAAACCGGCGTTTTGGATATCTATAGAAGATATGCTCGTTAATAAGGTTATTCCCAGAACCCCGACTTTATTTTTACAGCCTGAAACTGCAGCTTTTAGCATTTCCTTTGTTTCTGCACAGTGTACAGTTGTGAGATCAACCCCGAGATCAGCTATGCTTTCTGTGGCACGTCTTACGGTTTCCGGAATATCATGCAACTTAAGATCAAGAAAAATACCTGCTTCGCTAATATCCTTAATCATTTTTACCACATCCGGTCCGGACCTTATGAAAAGTTCAAGCCCAATTTTAAACATACCCACATGCCTGGAAAGCATTCTTACATAATGTTTTGCGTCTTTAGACGATGCTACATCGATAGGAAATATAATATAATCTTTTGCGAGCTTCATAATTAAGCACTCCGATATATTACTAGCGGTCTTCGTATTGCTGTTTCATCCATTGCTTGTATTCGCCGCTTTTGACTCTGGCTACCCATTTTGTATTTTCAATATACCATTTAATGGTTTTTTCAATTCCTGATTCAAAAGTTTCCGATGGGTTCCATCCCAGCTCACTTTTAAGCTTTCCAAAATCCATTGCATACCTTAAGTCATGTCCTGGCCTGTCTTTTACAAAAGTTATCAAATTCTTCCTTGGGGTTGAGGTTGCTTGAGGGATCATTTTATCTGCAAGATCACAGATGATATTTACAACATCAATATTTCGTTTTTCACATCCCCCACCTATATTATAGGTTTCGCCTCTTTGCCCGGATTGCATTATTGTCCATATGGCCTTGCAATGATCTTTTACATAAAGCCAGTCGCGGACGTTAATACCTTCCCCATATACCGGAAGCGCTTTATTTTCAATGGCGTTTGAAATCATAAGCGGTATAAGCTTTTCGGGAAATTGATACGGGCCATAGTTGTTGGAGCAGTTGGAGATTGTTACCGGAACCCCGTATGTTACTGAATATGCCCTTACAAGGTGATCTGAGGATGCTTTGGAAGCGGAATAAGGGCTGCTGGGATTATACGGCGTTGTTTCCGTAAAGTATCCCGATTTGCCAAGCGAACCGAAAACTTCATCGGTGCTTACATGATGGAAGAGTTCAAGCTTGTTTTTGTATAACCTTGAAAGTTCCAGAAGACAAAAGGTCCCTTCTATGTTTGAATGGATAAAATCTCCCGGGTTTGTTATTGATCTGTCTACATGCGATTCTGCGGCAAAATGGCATATGGTGTCTATATTAAATGTTTCAAAAAGTCCGGTAAGTTCTGAAAGATTGCATATGTCTGTTTTGCTGAAGAAATAGCGATTTGGGAAAGCTTCTTTAATACCTGAAAGATTTTCGGGATTTCCTGCGTAAGTCAGCTTGTCAATATTTACAATGCGTCCGTCAAATCCGGTTTCTGATAAAAGATAACGTATGAAATTTGATCCAATAAATCCACAGCCGCCAGTAACAAGTATATTTTTCATATATCTTTATTCTTTCGTGAGTTTTGTAAAAAGTGATCTTTATTTAATCCCTTCAAACCGTTTGAACGGTTCTTTTTACAAACTCCTTCTGGATTTTATTCCGCCTCCGATTGGACATCTTCACGCCAACATATCACATCTTATTTTAAATTGAGATAAATATTAATTTCAATAGATGCAATTGTAAAGAAAAATGTTGAATTAATTAAGTATAAAATGATATGTAAATCGTTGGAAAATTGATATGAATATCAAGGCAAGTTGTTATATAGGGCTTATAGCTTAAGTCGAAACAAATCGTTTAACCGGAAAATAATATATGGAATTAAATGAAAAACAGCAGAGTCTCTTAAGAATGCTTCCCGGTACAGACCATATTCTTGAACTCTCAAAAAATAATCCGGCTTTTAATAACGTTCCAAGATCGGTTCTTCTTCTTTCTATAAGAAAAGTTGTAGGAAAATTAAGAAATGAAATTTTAGATACTGCCCAGTGCGCTGGTGAAAAAGATCTGACTGATTTCATTGTTATTGAAAAAATAAAAGATGCTGTAAATAAGGCAATGACGCCCAATCTTAAACCAACTGTCAATGCAACCGGAGTGGTTATTCATACAAATCTTGGCCGTTCTATTCTTGCAGAGCAAGCTTTGAAAAATCTTCAATCGGTTGCAAGAAACTATTCGAATCTTGAGTTCGATTTAGAAAAAGGTGAACGCGGCCTGAGGTACACCATTGTCGAAGAACTTTTGTGTGAATTAAGTGGTGCTGAATCTGCCATGGCTGTAAACAACAATGCTGCAGCTGTATTGTTGTGTCTTGAAACAATAGCCAGAAATAAAAGTGTTATAGTTTCAAGAGGCGAGCTTGTTGAGATTGGAGGGTCATTCCGGATACCTGATATTATAGCAAAGAGCGGAGCGACAATAAAGGAAGTAGGAACTACAAACCGAACCCGTTTCCAGGATTATGCAAGAGCAATTGAAAACGATACCGGTCTTTTATTAAAAGTCCATACCAGCAATTACAGTATTGTCGGTTTTACAGAAAGTGTTAATTTAAAAGAGCTCGTTTCTCTGGGCTTAAAATATAGCATTCCTGTTATGGAGGATTTGGGCAGTGGAACTTTTATCGATTTTTCAATGTACGGTCTTACAAAAGAACCTACCGTTCAGGAATCTGTATCAGCCGGAGCAGATATCATAACTTTCAGCGGAGACAAGCTTCTGGGTGGTCCGCAGGCTGGTATTATTGTCGGCAAGAAGGATATCCTTGACAGTATTAAGAAGAATCCTTTAACAAGAGCGCTTCGCATTGACAAGTTGACTCTTGCTGCTCTTGAAAGTACGCTACGATTATATAGAGATCCTGAAAAAGCTGTACAGCTTATACCAACGCTTTGTATGTTGACGACTCCTGTTAATTTAATAAAAAAACGTGCATCAAAGCTTATTAAGCTGTTTTCCGGTATTAAAAACTCAGCTCTTTCCTTTAAGCCTGTTGATTTATATTCCAAAGCCGGCGGAGGATCTTTGCCGCTTATCGATCTTCCCAGTAAATGCGTTGCCATAAAAATTGCCGGTATGAGCGCAAATTCTCTTGAAAGAAATATGCGGGATAATATGCCGCCTATAATAGGAAGAATAGAAGATGATAATTTTATTATGGATTTAAGAACCGTTAGGGAAGATGAGTTGATAATCATTAAAGAAGCTGTTACCGCTATTTTAAACAGGAATCACTAATGAAAGAAACTAAGCTCGGAAATCTTTTGGGTATATTTCAACGCCGCAGCAGTTCAAATGAATTTTTGCTTTCGAAGGCTGATTTAAAACCATGCCTGGGATCAACACATAAAACTGATAAAAAGGAAGAAGACAGCAAAAAAGATGTTTTAAACAATCTTTTTCCCGGTATGCAAAGCGGAGAAGCCTTTTTGGAATATTCCATGAAACAGCTTGCTCCATATCTTGCATTTGGTGTTATGCTGGTTCGTATAGATAATATGAAAGAACCGGATCAGGAGCAAAACCTGGCGGATATGGATAAGGTGCTATCAGATATAGCGGGAGAAATAAATGCATTGTGCAAAGCCGAAAACGGGTTTTGGGGACGCTCGGACCAGTTTGAATTCGGATGCTATTTCCCTGATGAAAATGCTTTGGCTTGCTTAAAGTTTGCTGTTAAACTCAAAGCAAATATTGAAAAGCTGGGAGTAAATACGGTAACAACCGGGGTTGCAGCTTATCCAGCTTTTATATACAGGAAAAACGACATAATCATAAATGCAAAAAAAGCTCTCGAACATGCAGATTTTTTCGGTCCTGGCAGTATAGTAGCATTTGATGCTGTGAGCTTGAATATAAGCGGTGACAAACTTTATCAGGATGGAGATATTGATGGGGCCATCAAAGAGTTTAAGACAGCTCTTTTATTTGATCCTGACAATGTTAATGTTCACAACAGCCTTGGAGTTTGTTACGGAGTCCTAGGGGATTTTGTCAAGGCTATTAAGGAATTTAAAGCATCGATCAAGTTTGCCCCGAAAGAGATAATGCCCCTTTATAATGCCGGCCTTGTTTATCATTTGATCGGCAAAAAAGAAAAGGCTCTTAAGCATTTTCTTAAGGCAGGTGATCTTGGTGAAGAATTGTTTGAAATCAATTTTCAGACAGGAAAACTTCTGCTTGGCACAGGGAAACCGGAAGAGGGGAGAAAGTATTTGGAAAAAGCTTTAAATATGAGACCGGAATCAAGCGTTGCATTGTTTTATCTTGGAGAAAGCTTTGCGGTTACAGGTATGCCCGATGACGCCGAGATTGCATATAAAAAGGCGATAAAAATCAATCCCAATGATGCGGCCTCCTTGTCTTCTCTTGGCTGGATATATGAAACGGAGAATAAAAACAGTGATGTTTCTATTGCCTTTTGCACTCAGAGCGTTGAGATAGATCCGGATAACGGACTGTTCAGGCAGAGGTTGGGAAGGCTTTATCTGAAACAAAATCTTTTTAGAGAAGCTTTATCCGAGTTTGTAAAAGCAGAAAAACTTGGCTGTGAATCAAAAATGTATATCAAAATGGCCAGAAAAAATAAATCAACTACCACAGAATAGAGCCTGCAGATTGAGGATTCAAGTATTCAAGGGGTTGATGGAAGAGATAGCTCATTAACTATTATTTTTCCAATTCTCGATTAGGACAAAAAAAGTTATGAAAGACATAATTGAAAATATACTTGAAGAAAGTATAGAACTGAAAAGAAAATTTATAAAGAATAATGCGGATCTTATAATCAATGGGGCCTACAAGATATCGGATTGTCTTATATCAGGTCATAAAATATTAATATTTGGAAACGGAGGAAGTGCCGCCGACGCACAGCATATCGCGGCTGAATTTGTAAACCGGTTTAGAATAGAACGGCCGCCTCTTGCAGCACTTGCCCTGACAACCGATACTTCAATATTGACGAGTATAGGAAATGATTATAGTTTCGATGATATCTTTTCAAAACAGATTCTCGCTCTTGGGAAACAATATGATATTGCCATAGGAATAAGTACTAGCGGCAACTCGAAAAACATTATAAAGGCAATAGATGTTGCAAAAGAAATTGGCATTTACACTATTGTTTTTACAGGCCGCGGCGGAAAGCTTGCTTCTTTAGCGGATATGGTTTTTCCTGTGGAGTCTGATATAACAGCAAGAATCCAGGAAGTTCATATAACTCTGGGACACATTATTTGCGAACTTGTTGACAGGAACCTGTTCCCGGAGCAGTTTTTAAATAAATAATAATTTTGACACATTCGTAAAAAAAGAGATTCAGATATGGCGCATTCTTTTAAAGCTTTAGATACCGGTAAACTTAAGACTTATTCAATATCAGGAAGAAAGAGTAAGGTTTCTGTTAAGGATTTTGCTTCCCCTTGGAATAAAGGAGATTCTTTCAAGAAATTTTTCGATACACTTCCTGATATACTTGCAGCACAAGATCTTAAGGCAGTCATATCTTCGATAGCAAAAGCTTTTTATAATAATAAAACCATCTTTGCTGGTATGGGTGCTCATGTTATCAAAGTAGGTTTGAATCCTATAATAATTGATCTTGTTCAAAGAGGAATTATAACAGCGGTTGCCATGAACGGTGCTGGAATTATTCATGATTTTGAAATAGCCATGACCGGAGGGACGTCAGAAGATGTTGAGGCTTCAATAGGCGACGGCTCATTTGGCATGGCGCATGAAACGGGAGAATTTTTAAGCGAGGCGATAAAGAGGGCGCAAAAGGAATCACTGGGGCTGGGCGAAGCAGTCGGCAAAGCTATCGTTGAGAACAATCTTCCCTTTAAAGATAAAAGCATACTTGCCGCAGGCTTTCTGTCTGATATTCCGGTTACAGTTCATGTTGCGATAGGAACGGATATAATTCATATGCATCCCGGTTTTGATGCAGGGGCGGCGGGAAGTGCATCCCACAGGGATTTTCTGACTTTTGCATCTGTAGTATCAACCCTTAATGAAGGAGTTTACCTTAATATAGGTTCCTCGGTTATTTTGCCGGAAGTATTTCTTAAGGCAACGACTCTGGTCCGCAATCTTGGCTATAATCTGGAAAACTTTACTACTGTGAATATGGATTTTATGAGGCAGTATCGCCCGATGACAAATGTTGTAAACAGACCTACCGCCAAGGGAGGAAAAGGCATAAATCTAACCGGTCATCACGAAATAATGCTGCCGCTGATAGCCGCAGGTGTGATAGAATTGACTACTTCGAACAACGAATAGCGAATATCAAATAGCGCGTATCGATTTGGAAATTGGGTTTTTAGTCGTTATTCGATCTATGCAAAGGTCTCATAAAACATACAGATGCAATTATGAATATAAAACAATTCCGCTATTTATCCGACAATCTCGCGTATCTTGTTTATAACAATAAAACTGCTGTTGCAATAGACGGTGGTGCTGTTGATTTAATACTTTCATTTGTAAAGAAAAACGGCTTAAAGCTTAAATTTGTTACAAACACTCATGCACATTCTGATCATACATCGGGTTTAAAATCACTTCTTGATCGTTCCGGAGCTTTGTATCTTGACGGTGATGATCTTCTTGAAACAGGATATATTGAGTTGGAAGGCGAGAGATTAAATGTAATCCATACTCCGGGACATACCAATGATTCCGTAACCTTTTATGGTGATAATATTCTTATAACCGGGGATACTTTGTTCAACGGAACTATAGGCAATTGTTTTACCGGCGATAACTTATTGTTTTTAAATTCGATAAAAAAGCTAATGAAATTTTCTGAAAAGACAGTAATATATGCAGGTCATGATTACTTTGAATATGCTATGGAGTTTGCAAGAGTCATTGAACCGGAAAATGATAATATCAATGCTTTTTTGAAAAAATATAATCCTCTTCTTATCACTTCAACTCTTGAAGATGAATTTAAGGCTAATCCATATTTGAGATTTAATAATCCCCAGCTGATGTCTGCTTTAAAAGAAAAAGGTTTTTCCGTTTCTACGGAACAAGAACGCTGGGAAGCTCTTATGAGTTTTGAATAGGATAGTTATATGCACAGGCAACACGGTTTATGAATATAAAGGATCATTTAAGAAAAAAGGCGGTAAAATTTTTTGAAGGCGCCAAAACAAGCCATGACTGGGAGCATACTTTAAGGGTATGCAGCCTGTGCGAACGAATCGGACCTGCGGAAAATGCTGATATGGAAGTACTTATAGCCGCCGCTCTTCTTCATGATATAGGCAGGGCCGAACAGGACGCAAGCTTAGGTGCAGTATGCCATGCAGAAAAAGGTGCTGAGATGGCGGAGCCTATTATAAAAGAGCTTTTTCTTTCACAAAGCCGGAAGGAAAATATTATTCACTGTATAAGGTCGCATCGATTCAGGGGAAAATGTATGCCTGAAACCACTGAGGCGAAAGTGTTGTTTGATGCGGACAAGATAGATGCAATAGGTGCTGTGGGAGTTGCGCGGGCTTTTTTATTTGCAGGAGAAGTTGGAGCTAAGCTTCATAATCCTGATATAAAAGTGGAAGAAACAAAACCATATACAAAAGAAGATACCGGCTACAGGGAATATAAAGTTAAGCTGTACAGAATCAGAGAAAGAATACTGACCCATGAAGGCAAAAAGTATGCGGATGAGCGGCATGCATTCATGGAGGAGTTTTTTAAACGTTTTACAGAAGAATATGATGGAAAGAGGTAAATTTTATGAGCATTAATACAGTTGAAAAAATAGATGACCTTATCAAAATAAACAATGTGCTTGTAAGTGTTTCGGACAAAAAAAATCTTGAAACATTTATTCCGCAGCTTGTCGAAATAAATCCTGAAATAAAGATATTTTCTACCGGTGGTACATTTGCCAGGCTAAAAGAAATTCTTGGCGAAAAAACAAAACGTCTTATCCAGGTATCCGATTATACCGGACAGCCTGAAACACAGGGCGGTCTTGTAAAGACTCTCGATTTTAAGATATATCTTGGGATTCTCACGGAAACTTATAATGATTCACATAAAGCCGATCTTGAAAGAACAAAAAGCGTTCCCATAGATATGGTTGTCGTTAATCTTTATCCTTTTAAAGAGACAATATCGAAACAGGGTGTTACGGTTGAAGATGCCCGCGGAAATATTGATATCGGAGGGCCTTGTATGATAAGGGCTTCTGCCAAGAACTATCTCAGGGTAGCTTCAGTAGTCGATTCCAAAGACTATGCCGGAATAATAGCCGAGCTGAAAGAAAATAATAATACTATATCATTAAAAAGCCGCTTTGAGCTAGCGAAAAAAGCTTTTGCTCACACAGCAGAATATGACAAAAGAATTGCTGATTTTCTTTCAGGAAAAAACTATGAAGAAATGAGCAGATGCTATAAAATGTGAGGCTCTTATCGTCATTCCGGCGAAGGCCGGAACCCAGTTTACGCTATAAGGCGAGCTGAAAATATTTATAGGGGGAATAAATGCCTGAAGATCTAAAGAAGATGTATAAAACCATAATGGATGACCATTTTCCGCCGGTAATGGAAATAAGCTTTGTTGACGGTGATAAAAGACAGACTCTTTTTTATGAAAAAGTTACATGGACTATTGATAATGTGAGGAAGGGCTTAAGGTATGGTGAAAATCCAGGTCAGGAGGCGGTTCTTTACAAGCTTGTAAACGGCAATCTTGTTTTAGGCGAAACAGGCACAATACTTCCCGGAAAATATCTTGTTTCGGATGCCGAACTGCTTCAGTCCGGCAAACATCCGGGAAAGACAAACTTAACCGACGCAGATAATGCTTTAAATATTTTAAGATATTTTGTTGATCAGCCGGCAGCGGTAATAGTAAAGCACAACAATCCCTGTGGAGCCGCTCTTTCCGATACTTTAGTTGACGCCTATTTAAAAGCAAATATAGCAGACAGAATTGCAGCTTTTGGGGGCTGCATCGCCTTAAACCGTTCCGTTGATGTATCGACAGCGGAAGCAATCAGCATGCAATATGCAGAAGTAGTGGTAGCTCCGGAGTTTGAAGAAGGCGCAATGAATATCTTTGCAAAGAAAAAAAACTTAAGAGTAATGAAAATTAAAAACATTGAAAAACTCCAGAATTTTGTTGGTGAGAGATTCATTGAATTTAAAAGCCTTATAGACGGCGGTATTATAGCTCAGTGGTCTTTTGTGCCAAAAGCCAGATCAAAAGAAGATCTGCGGCCTGCCGAATGTACTTATAAAGGGCAGAACTATAAAATCAACAGGGAGCCCACCGAAAAAGAGTATGAGGATATGCTGTTTGGCTGGCTGGTGGAAGCGGGCGTTACTTCAAATTCGGTTATTTATGTAAAGGACAAAGTTACTGTAGGGATAGGAACCGGAGAGCAGGACAGAGTGGGGGTAGCAGAGATTGCAAGAGATAAGGCTTATAGAAAACTTTCCGACAGATATTGCTTTGAACAGTACGGGATTTCCTATAATGATTTTACTGATAAGGATAAAAAGGCTGAAATTGATCAAAGAGTAGCAAATGAAAAAGGCAGTATGATAGGAGCCGCTATGGTTAGTGATGCTTTTTTCCCTTTCAGAGACGGAGTCGAGGTTGGAATCAAAGAGGGAATTTCCTGTGTTATACAACCAGGTGGTTCCGAAAACGACTATCAGTCCATTGAGGCTTGCAATGAGGCCGGAGTTGCCATGGTTTATACGGGTCAAAGAAGTTTTAAACACTGATGGCTTCGTGAAAAGCCCCTATGTTGCATTTCGCTTAATTTCTTTAATATTTGCCGCCTTGTATATTTACTTTAGCTAAGCCATCCAAAGTATGATTAAAAATTTTATTAGCTTGAAGATTTAGATAATAAATGGGGGTGTTCTTGCTATACGTGCATGGCTTCTGTCTATCAATGGCGTTTGCACCTACATGTCAATGGTTTTCGGATTAGACTTGAAGTGAGGATTATCGTTTGAAATCAAGCTCCTTCAAGCTGAAATCTTTAACAGATATATGCGATTTGTATCGCATCTTTTCAGGTCTTATTATATAGCCGGTATCGATTCCGTCCCTCTTGCTTTGCCTGATACATGGCACTGTCGGCGGTTTTCAGAATGGTGTCGATATCAGCGCCGTGGTCGGGGTAGATAGAAATCCCTATACTGGTGGTAATGGTTATTGTGTGTCCGTCAAGGGTAATGGAGTCACGTAAACCATCCATAATTTTCTGGGCAACCTGCAGGGCAGACTGGGCATCTTTTTGTTCAGGAAGTAAGAGAACGAATTCATCTCCACCTAAGCGTACAACGGTGTCTACTTGCCGGAGGATACTCGTCAATTTTTCTGCAACAGATTTCAGAATCAGATCTCCTATATGGTGACCGAATGTATCATTGATCTCTTTGAATTTATCAAGGTCGAGCATCATAAAGGCAACCTTGTTCCGGTTTCTATCGGCCTGGTATATAGCCACGGCCGATCGGTCTCTGAGAAGCATTCTGTTCGGCAGACCTGTCAGTGGGTCATGGTAGGCGATATGCTTCATTTTCCGTTCCATTTCCTTACGCTCAGTTATATCCTCGATAGCCAGAAGGATAATCCGTTCCTTGCTCAGCACTCTTTGAATCTGCCGGGCATTCAAAAGCATTGTGCGCCTGCCGATGGTGGCAAAGTCGTGTTCGACCTCGTAGTTGTCGAAGGTTGCCTTCTCGGGAAGGATGTCTTCCAGCAGTTCCCGCAATTTGGGGATATCCCACTGTTTATTTCCCAAGTCATAGATAAGCTGCCCCACGGTCTCTTCAGGCTTTACTTTGAAGAATTCATAGAAGGAACGGCTGACCGTGACCACCCGTAGGTCTTGGTCCAAAGAAATTAATGGTTCACGCACAGTGTTGATGACACTCTCGGCGAATTCACTGGCTTCATCCGCAGCTATTTTAATAATCGCCAGTTCTTTTCGGGCCCTTTCCAGGCCAGCTTCTATTTCCTTACGCTCAGTTATATCCTCGATAGCCAGAAGGATAATCCGTTCCTTGCTCAG
>JAHIFE010000086.1 GCA_018901125.1 Pseudomonadota bacterium
TGGTAAGTCTGCCATCCGTTCTTCCATCACGGACGGCAAATGTGTACACTAAGAAAATGCTAACATCAGAGAGAAAACGATAATAAATATAAATCGTTATATGCCATAGTTCGTTTCTTTAATGGGGGAAGATCCGTTTTCACCCATATACAGCATGGATGGGATCTTCACAGTAGTGGTCCGGACAGGCTACGATCCAGCCATGGGCAGCAAGAGCCTCAGTGAAAAACACTGCACCAAGCCCGCTTCCTCCATACCCGTGCGAAAAAACCAAAAAAGGATAAGGGCTGTCTTCGTTAAGTGGCGCTGCTCCAACAGCAATCTTACCTTCTGTTGGCCCACCATAGTTGTGTGGTTTCGGCTTCGCTGATGTCGGATACCAGACGGCAACGGTGAGCGTTTTCACCTGCTCGTCTTTTAGGTATTTTAGATCGAGAACCTGATAGCCGACATTAAAGATGGCCTTGGGGATTATTTCGCTTGCGTCCGAAATTACGGGAGTAAGGTTCAGGATGACGAAAGCAACGAAATACATAACGACGCGTGCTATCCGCAGATAAACTGCTCCTGATTTATGAATTTCTGTCATACCGAACCAAGATTGTTGATCATGAAAACAGCTTCTCCAGATAAAATTTTGTAATCGGATCAGCATCATCAAAAGCATATTTTGGATTTGCATTTTTCTCAGCCATTTTCTTTCTGACCCCGGACGCCAGATTTTTACCAAGCTCAACACCGAACTGATCAAACGGGTTTATACCCCATATAAATGCTTCATATACTGTTTTTGCCTCGTAGAAAGACAGAAGCCGCCCGATGTTTTCGGGAGATAAGTCACTTAACAATATGGTGGATGAGGGCCTGTTTCCCGAAAAGCATTTTGCCGGATCGGCGTCTTCTTTGCCTGTGGCAAGGGCTGTTGGCTGGGCTATTAAATTGGCCCAGAGTTCCTGGTGGTTTGTAACTCCTTTTGACTTATTTTTGTACTGCTCATAGCATGGATTTATGACACCTATAAAATCGATGGGAAATGGCCGCCCCTGGTGCGCAAGCTGAAAAAATGAGTGCTGAGCATTGGTGCCTGGTTCTCCAAAAATTATGGTTCCGGTAGGCACAGCAAGCATTTCCCCGTCTTTTGTTACAGATTTTCCGTTACTTTCCATATTTAGCTGCTGAATATGAGGAGCAAGCTTTGCCAGCGGAGAAGCATAGGGAATTATTGCCTGTGACGGATATTTAAGAAAATTGTTGTTCCATACCGAAATCATTGCTGCTGTGAGAGGCAAATTTTTACCTGGTGGGGCTTCTTTTGCATGCAGGTCCATCTCTTCAGCGCCTTTTAAAAACCGCTCAAAAACATCATATCCCATATAAAGGCTTAAGGGCACACCGCCTACTGCCGAAGTAACACTGTATCTTCCGCCAATGAAATCAAACATGTGAAACGATGCCAATACAGGATTTGACACAGGATCATCTCCGGGACTTCCCTTGCTTGTCACAGTAACAAAATGTTTTGCAGGATCAAGCCTTTGTTGTTTCATAAATTCAATGGCCTGATTTGTGTTTGCGGTTGTCTCGGCAGTTGTGTAGGTTTTTGAAATCACAATCCAGAGAGTCTTTTCAGGCTCAATAGAGGTCGCTATTTGCGCAAAATTATGAATATCGACATTTGAAAGAAAATATAGTTTGATATTCTTTTTGGATAGATGCTTTAGTGCTGTACAAACAAATTCGGTTCCAAGATATGAACCACCTATTCCTATTACTACAAGGTGTTCAAATGCTTTACCGGTGGAGCCTTTAATTTTTCCGGACAAAACTTTATCTGAAAAGTCTTTGATCTTTTCCTTTACTTCCAGTATTTCGGGCATTATGTCTTTTCCGTCTGATAATAACGGTGAACCTGAAAAAGACCTTGTTGCCGTGTGAAGCACCGCTCTTTTTTCAGTGCTGTTAATCTTTTTACCACTCATCATATCTTTAAACTGTTTTTTTATTTTTCTTGCTTCAGCCAGCTTAAAAAGCAGAGTCATTGCTTCTTGATCAACTCTTTGTCTTGAGAAATCATAGAAAATACCTGCGCCGTTTAGACAATATTTCTCTATCCGGCCTTTTTCATTTATCAGGTATTTAAGATGATTCTGTCTGCGGTTTATTGTACCGGCGTGTTTTTTCAGATTTTTCCATTCGGTAAGATCAGCTACACTTTGATAAACCATAAAAGACTACTCCTGTATTGTATTTTGGTTGGGAAACAGAGGGGCATCGACCGGAAGTCAGGAACAAGGAGAATTCTTAAAAGCTGCCATCCTGCTATCACAGCAGGATTATGTTTGTCTTATCAGCTTTAGAACCCACAAACCCAAGGATTATCTATTCCTGATCCCCGAACCCTGGCCCCTGATACCTTTTTTATGCTCCTTGAATCCTTATAGAATCACCAACGCTATTGGAAGCTTCGCATTTACATCGGCGGATGGCATGACAGTATTTATTCTGTTTTTTCCGAAAGGCTTTTATGAATGTCCGTAATAATCTGTCCTGATAACTCATGCATCGCCTTGCTCATTGCTTCTGCGAGAGCTTTAGGGTTTTTTTTGGCGCATTCTTTTCTGATGCTGTACTTTTTCTGGAAAAGAATTTTTTTGCTAAGGTCAGGTTCATTTTCAGCCATAAGCACAATATCTATTGAAAGCACAGCGTCCCATTTTTTCCCTCTGTCGTCTTCGAAAAACTCATCAACTGTTCCGGAAACAGAATGAGTGGCTGGAAAACCTGCTTCATAAGTAAAAACCCCTTTGAAAAGGGCTGAGTTTTTAATATCCCTGAAAAGAAAATATGAAACTAACCTCGCAGGGTCTGTTTCCCATCTGTGATAAGGGTATTCATCTGTCTGAAAATCGTTTTTTCTATAACTGATTTTATTGGAATTATATAAAGGGGATTTAAAGCGTTCAACCTTTATAATAAATGGCAGGGTATTTAATCCTTCAAGTTTTGGCGGATCATATTCAAGCGTATAAAAATCTGTTTTCGTTTCCGACCCCCCGAAGCCACCGCATCCGCTTAATATTAAAAAAATACATGCAAAAAAACATGCAAAAAAAAATTTTGGATAAATATTCAAGGAAATCTTCATAATTACTCCTGTAAAATTATTGCCGCTTTTAATCTTTTTCCATTTCTTTTTCAGGTTGCGGGGCACTGAAAAGAAGAAGGGACGGCTGATCCGAAATTTGGTCAACTGAGCGGTTCAGAGTTTCACTGGTTTTTTCTATGCTTTGCATGGTTACAAGTATCTGCTGCTGTATAGATGATAAATTTTGATCCGTGCTTCTTACAAGTTCTGATCCTTCCCTGACAAGGAAACCGGCATTTTCAACAACGTTGTTGAAATTTTTAATTGCCTGAGCAACGCTGTCTTTGTTGCCGGTTATTATAGCATCTATTTTTGTAACGGTATTGTTCAAGTTTGATACAGTATCGTCGGAATTTAAAGTAAATGTTTTAAATGACCCTGCCGCATCTTCCACAGAGTCCATAGCCCTGTTCCATTTATCTAAAGATGTTCTTATATCTGAAGAAAATTTCGCGATTTTTGCCTGGCTGACTGCGCTGTTGATTTTATCTAATGTAAATTTTGTTTTATCTGATAATCCTTCGAAATCAACCTTATTAATTTGAGCTATAGCATCACTTATACTGTCTAAAAATCTTGTTATTTCAGATGGTTTTGTATCTATAACTGTATGATTTGGGGCAAAGCTAAAAGCCGGAGAAAGTTTTGATTCGCCATTTTTCTTTAGGTCCAGCTCTACAAACATAATGCCTGTAATTCCGACCGATTTTAATTGAGCGATAATATCTTTATCCAGTTTCATATCGGATTCGATTTTTAATACAACTTCTATAAGCTTTCCATCAGGAGCAACTGCTATTTCGGAAACTCTTCCGATTGTAACTCCTCTGAATTTTACAGGTGAGTCTTTTGATAGCCCCTGTACCGAATCATTGAAATAGGCTGAGTACAGACTGCCCTGCTCAAAATAGTGTGACATGCCAATCCAGATTATTGCAAAGAATGCAACAATTAATCCTATTATAACAAAAAGTCCGACACTTAGTTTTGTTTTTATTGTAGCCATGTTGTTTCTATTTTTGCATTACGGTTAAAAAACTGTCTTACCGCTGGATCAGGACTATGATCCTTTAAATGCTTCGGATCACCTTCGGCAATTATACTTTTAGTTTTTTTGTCAAGCATTATAACCCGCTTTGCAACTGTGAATATTGTATCAAGGTCATGTGTGACAATTACTATCGTTGTGCCAAATTTTTCATTGATTTTCATTATGAGATCATCGATTTCAGATGAAATAACCGGGTCCAGTCCTGCAGTGGGTTCATCAAGGAACAATATTTTTGGGTTTAATGCAAGAGCCCGCGCGAGCCCGGCCCTTTTTTTCATCCCTCCGCTAAGCTGGGAAGGCAGATAGTCTTCATAACCTTCAAGCTCAACCGAAGAAAGTTTTAAATTTACAAGAATATCTACGGAACTTTTAGGAAGCCCGGAATATTCGGCAATCGGTAAAGCGATGTTTTCTCCTATAGTCATTGAGCCTAATAGTGCGCTGTTTTGAAACAAAATACCAATTCCCTTTAAAATATTATGAAATGTTTTTGTATCGCATGTGGTAATATCAGCGCCTTCAATATAAACGCTTCCGGTTGATGGCGCGGAAAGGCCTACCATGTGCCTTAAAAGAGTGCTTTTACCGCAGCCGCTTCCTCCTAAAATTACAAGTATTTCACCTTTAATAACATCGAAACTTATATTGTTAAGTATCACCTCATCGCCATACCGGGCAACGAGATTTCTTACTCTCAGCAATTTTTCCTCCATAACCGTTGCTTTTACCTCCAGTAGCTTCGTCCTATAGCAAAAATTGAATCGAAGAGAATAATAAGAAAAATACTGCTCACAACAGCGGATGTGGCTGCATTACCAACTGCGTCAGCTCCTCCTTGTGTCTGAAAGCCCCTAAGGCATCCAACCCACGAAATTACAACGGCAAATACGATACTCTTGGAAATGCCCCAGCAAATTTCGAAAAGACTCAGTACGTTAATTGTTTGAGTCATATAAGAACTTGCAGTAAGATCAAGGATGAACACTCCTACTACAAGGCCACCTGCAATTGCAAAAATATCTGAAAAAAGAGTTAGCAGCGGCACCACAATAATTGATGCAAGTATTCTGGGAACTGCCAGAAAAAGAGTAGGATCGAACCCCATAACAAACAGGGCATCAATTTCTTCCGATATTTTCATGGTCCCGATTTCAGCGGCAAAAGCAGATCCGGATCTTCCTGCAACAACTATAGCAGTCATTATAGGACCAAGTTCCGAAACCATCCCGATAGATACAAGAGAGGCAACATATAAATTTGCACCAAATTGCTCTAACTGAAGAGAAGACATAAAAGCAATAACAAGACCGAGGAGAAAACTGATAAGGGCTATTATAGGCAGGGCATTAACACCGGTTTTTTCCATATATAATATGGTGTCATTAATACGAAGAGACTTTGGAAAACGGCATATTTGGCTAAATGATAAGACAACGGAACCCAAAAAAGAAACAGCCGCTTTAAAATTGGAAAAATAATTTAATACAGTGCCGCCTAATTCCTCAACAACTCTTTGCAGGCCCTTTTGCTTAAAAGGTGATACAGATCTGTCAAAGTTAGATTCCAGCAGATAAAGAATGTTTTTCGCTTTTCCTCTGTTGTCTGTAACATGAAAGAAACCTTTTTTATTTTTTACTGCTTTTTGCAACTCTATCAGAACAAGCAGACCAAAATCATCAAAGTATGAAACACCATCGAGATCGGCTGTGAGGGATACCGGGGATAATGAATCTATCTTATCAAGTAGCTTATTGATTATTTCGGGAGATGATTGTGCATCCATTTTCCCATGAAAATGAATAGTAAAAAAGCCCTGCTTATCTTCGGAAATATCGTAGCTTATAAACTTATACTGTTCCGGTTTTTGCATTATCAAACCTGATATTTAAATATATTTTAAGACTAATAACAAGCCGGTATCAGATTCTTCTTGTGCAGGATATGCCCTCGGATAAAATAGACTGAACTCTGCCCAAAACAACACATGTCTCAGCACATTCGGGAAAATTTATTCTCCTCTGGCATTCTCTGCATGGGCTTTTAATAAGATGACCAATTTCAAAGTCAAACCTGTAGCTCATGGCATCTAAATTAGGAATATATTTCAAAAGCTCTAATCCTGAGAGCCAGTTTCAAAACGTCCCAGTTTGGCCAATCTCTGCGTTGGGCTCAAATTTTAATCCTCGAAATACTCCATGTATTCCTGCAGTTAAAATTTTCGCCCGCCTTGACCTTGACCAAACTGAAACATTTTGAAAGTGGCTCCTGATATTAATTATTTTTATCATCTTGCAATATTGTTTACATGTTTTTTAGTAACAAATCATTCTTACTTAAGAAAATAACAATAATATTTTCAATATTTTATTAGACATATCATAATGTTGACACTATAACAAGACAAACATTTAATTATTTTTCAGCCTTTAAGCCTGGCGATTTCAGACAAAGAGAATCTATAGCATTTATCATAAAGATATTCCGATTGAGATGCCATTAGATATAAAGAGACGTTGTTAGGGTATTATGGCAGAATATTTGCCGGAAGACTTCGAGGTCGCCCTTATAGGATGTATAATAAAGAAATCACAATTAAATAGGGCAACGAATAGATTCTACTTTAAAGACATTTTTTCACTTATTACGAACGCATCAAAGTTTTTTGGTCTTTACGGCTTCGCAAATAATTCACCCGCTTGAATTGCTCTTAATCCCCACCCGGCTGAGTCGCCGCTATACGGCACGGCAGGACCGATCCAACAGGATAAATCATTGAAGCTTAAGAATTATTATGCTTCATTGTCTGCAATTCACAAGCCTTGCATATGAATCTAATTACGAAGCCGTCTGAATTATGACTCTTATGAAACCTTCAAAACTTAATTCAGGCAAAAAAACAAACACCTGCCGCTCTGCATATAAAATGCAGAAACTCTCATCCGTTCTTACACATAAAATCAAACTATGCATTCATAAGAACAGATACAAAAAGTTGCTACATCATTATGCTTTTTTTATTTTTAAAATACAAAAGCACAGCGATCCAATAACTACTGAAAAATTTAAAAGCGATAAGAGAAAATATTACCCGGTAATGCTTGCTATATATACTCCGCGCTCTTTCAGTGCTACTTTGCCATTCTTTAAAAGTTTGTAAAGCGCATTGCTAAGCTGTCTTTGCTCTAATCCTGTTTTTTCCTTAATTTTTGCGATTGATATTCCATTTTTGCTTCTCTTAACAGTGGTAAGAACTGAGCCAAGGATGGTCACTGGAGCTGCAGATTGTTTTTTGGGAGCTGCAACTTTAGCTTTTGCTGCTTTAACGGGTTTTGCTGTTGTTTTTTTAACCACAGGTTTTTTAACTGCTGTTTTTTTAACTGCCTTGCTTGCTACAGCAACTTTTTTCTTTGGGGCAACTGCTTTCTTGGATTTGGTCGCAACAGTTTTTTTAACCGGATTTACTTTTTTTTGGTTTTTCATCATTTTTCTCTCCTTTGTTTGTTTTGAAGGTATTCCTTACAGCCATAGGATTTTAAACAGCTTTTTAAATCCTGCATTATTTTTTTACGATATATTTTTTAAAAAGTCAACAAATAAAGTCAACAAAATCTGTAAGATAAGAACAAATATTGACAAAGAAGATTTCTTATGAAAGAAATTTACATATAAAAGATTAAATATTTTAAATTTTAGCTCTTTTTTTCCTTTAGACAATCAGGCTTTCATGCGTATTTAAACGATAAACAAGTATAGTATAAAAAGAGAACATAATTATGCCGCAAAATTTTTGCATTCCTTATGAAAAAGAACTTAATGCTTCACAGTATGAGGCAGTTATTCATACAAATGGCCCTCTTCTCGTAATCGCAGGGGCCGGAAGCGGAAAAACCCGAACTCTTACATACCGCGTAGCACGTCTTGTTGAAGGAGGAACTCCTCCAAACGCTATTCTGCTTCTTACTTTTACCCGCAAATCTGCACAGGAAATGCTTAAAAGAGCAGCGGATCTTCTTGACAACCGCTGTGAAGATGTTTCAGGCGGTACTTTCCATTCGTTTGCAAATTACATCCTACGCAGATACTCTCGCTATATTGGATTTGATTCAGGATTTAATATTCTGGATCGCGATGACTCTGAAACACTTATTGCCATGGTGAGAAAGGAAATACTGAATACTTCTAAGCATGCTTCCTTTCCCAGAAAGCAAACACTTGCAAATATATTCAGCAAAGCCGCTAATAAGGTTTTAACTATCGAGAATGTTATACTAAACGATTATATCCATTTCGAAGACGATATGGAGATCATCACTATGATTTACAAAGAATATGTCAGGCGAAAATTCCTGCATTCATATCTGGATTACGATGACTTACTGATACGTTTTAAAACTCTTATGGAGGAGAATTCTGATTTGAAAGACAGGATTTCTTCCTCTTATGAACACATAATGGTTGATGAATACCAGGACACAAACAAAATACAGGCTGACATAGTATGTCTTCTCACCGGTGGCAATAAAAACATAATGGTGGTTGGAGACGATTCCCAGAGCATATATGCATTCAGAGGTGCAGATTTTAAAAATATTATCGAATTTCCAATATTATTTCCTGGCACCCGTATTATTACTCTTGAGGAAAATTACCGAAGTGACCAGCCTATCCTTGATTTAACCAATATCATTATCGAAAGAGCATCTGAAAAATATTCCAAAATCCTTTTCACAAAAAGAGAAGGGGGAGCAAAGCCGCTTCTGATAAAAACCTCAACCGAAAACGGTCAATCAGTATTTATCGTTGAAAAGATAAACAACCTTGTTAAAAACAATGTCCCTCTCAATGAGATTGCCGTTCTTTTCAGAGCAGGTTATTATTCTTTCGATCTGGAAATAGAGCTCGCAAGAAACGGTATACCTTTTAAAAAAGTGGGAGGATTTAAATTTGTAGAATCAGCTCATATAAAAGATATCATAGCTCACATGAAGGTTATTTCAAATCCTAAAGACAGGGTAAGCTGGCAAAGAATACTTCTTCTTATAGACAAAATAGGTCCGAAAACAGCTGATAATATTTTCGGAGAAATACAGAAGGAAAACTCCGGGCATGCCGGTCTTTTAACTGCTAAAATACAAAATATTATTTCTGATAATTTAAAACGCCTTAAAGACCTTTTTGGCAAAATTGATCCGGACATTATGTCTGTCCATGATATGGGAAAAGAAATTGCAAAATTTTATCTGCCGGTTTTAAAGCAAAAATTTGATGACTACCCGAAAAGAGAAAAAGATATTGAACAGCTTATCCTGATAATGGAAAGATATAACAGCCTGGTGGATTTTCTTACTGATATGGCTCTTGAACCACCAAACACTATTATTGATAATTCGTTATCTGAAAATTCCAGTGGCGATAACCATCTTGTTCTTTCAACTATTCATTCTGCTAAGGGCCTTGAATGGCATACAGTATTTATAATATGGGCTTTAGATGGCAGGTTTCCTTCACTGTATTCCATCAATAATCCCGAAGAACTTGAAGAAGAACTACGACTCATGTATGTTGCGGCCACCCGGGCGAAAAAGAATCTGTACTTTACATATCCCAATAGAGTGTACGACAAAAGCTCCGGTATGGTTCTGAATCGTCCGTCCCGGTTTCTCGATTTAATAAACAGCAGTGTTCTTAGTAAATATTCCCTAAACACATATGAGTATGATTATTAAAAATATTTATACTGCATGCAATATCATATTGCAAATGGCCCAAAGCATAAATTTTTAATATGATTATTAAAATTTTGTTTGTGATTTACTTACAAAAAATATTTTATACCGAATTAAGCATTGATTCAGGGTTTCATGGTGAATAATTCCCCACTATCTGAGGAATAAATCCCCCTTATTTTATTCTTTTCATTTTATCATATTTAATCTGATATAATTATTATCTTGTATTTTCATAATGTTAATAAATTATCATTTCTTTATCATACCTTGGCATATCAATTGCTTTGTTCATGGTACAATTATTGGAAAGGGGGGCAATATAATGAAGAAACGTGTACTAGTGTTGTTTGCGGCAGCATCTTTTGTCCTCTGCGCTTCGGTGTTTGCTGTCGAGACAACCAAAGCTGCCCCTGTTGCTAAAGCTGTGACCGCACCTCTCACAGCTGAACCTGCTGATAGGCCTGCCGAAGCAATGGAAAAAGAGACCAGGATGAGTGCCACAGTAAAAGTTACTGAAATCTCTGATACCATACTGAAGGCCGATCGCCATATTAAAGAAAATACTGAGACAATGGAATTTTCATTAGAAAAAGCATGTTCAGATATTTCTGTCGGCGATAAAGTTAAAGTCAGCTACATAATTAAAGATGATAAAAATGTAGCTACTAAAGTAACTAAAGCTCTCAGCAAAGTAAAGCATCATGCCAAAAAGAAAGCAATGGCTGTAAAAGATGCGGAGAAAGCAGGCGAAGAACCGGCAAATACTGTTAAATGATATAAACCGCTCTTGTTTCCAAAGGCGGTAAATATATGGCTGATAATGTAACCAGGAAAGAATTATTTAACTTACTAAAGGAGATTTAAAATGAAACGTTTTTTAGTATCGATTATGGCAGCATCTTTTATTTTCTGCGGCTCAGTGTTAGCAAATGAAGCAACCAAAGCTGCTCCGGCAGCCGCTGCGCCAGCTGTTACGGCTGAACCGGCTGTTACAGCTGAACCTGCTGTAGCTCCGGCTAAAGCAGAGGCTCCTAAAAAAGCCATCAAGAAAGCAAAAAAACAGCACAAAAAGAAAGCTGCAGCTGTAAAAGAAGAAGTAAAGCCAGCTGAAGAAGAAGCACCGGCACCGGCTGCTGAGTAATATAAATTGTTTTAATTTTTTATAAAATAACTTTAATATTCCATTATTTTTTCGGGGTGCATAGATTGTCTTTGCACCCCGTTTTTTATAAATATCGCTTTTAAGCCCTTTTCCCATTCATGTTCATCTGTTTTCCCTTGATCTTTTACCGGTAACCTGTAACTTTTAATAACCTTAAAAAAGTTTAATTGAACACATTGCTTGCCAGGGTAACCGCATTTGGAATTAATATGCCATTTAATAATTTTGTGAAACACCTAAACCGTCATGCCGGACTTGATCCGGTATCCAGAACCCAATGGAATTACTGGTTTCCGGCCTTCGCCGGAATGACAAAAGTGGAGTTTTCCAGCTTTTTACATGACCATGAA
>JAHIFE010000087.1 GCA_018901125.1 Pseudomonadota bacterium
CACTTTCAAAACGTTTCAGTTTGGTCAAGGTCAAGGCGGGTGAAAATTTTAACCGCAGGAATACATGGAGTATTTCGAGGATTAAAATTTTCGCCCAACGCAGAGATCGGCCAAAATGGGACGTTTTGAAACTGGCTCAATAGTCCACTTTTGTACAGATTCTCTGTCAGGTTCTTGTGAAAACGAAAAATCAAACTTTCCTCCGGAAATAAAGCCGATAGACTCATAAAAAGTCATAAGATTAATCCGTCTGATGCAGGTTTGAAACCCAAACAAAAGAGAAAGCCTATCATATTACAATTTAACTAAATAATATGATAAGCCGATTTTATTTTAAACATCAATGCTTAAATCTATACTGTTAGCAACAGTATTTGAAGTTTAAACCAGCTGATCGTAAAATCTGTTTTTGATGCTTAAGCTTTTTTCCGTGTATAGATTGTTTTATACTTTTGCGGTGAATCTTTCATGCACTCTGAACAACCAGGCTCTTCCTCAGAGCTGAAAGATTCCAGAAGCACTTCAAACCCTATTTCTTTATACATTTCTACCATTTCTGAGAGGCGTGGATCATCGTAGGTTGCTCGTTTTTCCCAGCCCTCAAGGGTTAACAGTTCAGAACGCTTCATTTTCTTGGTCTCCATTTTTGTGACTTTATAATAATTTATTTCAGATGACAGTCGAGTCTTTCGGGCGCAACATCCACAACCTCAAGTTTGCCTACGCCTACTTTTTTCCCGTCAATAACTTCCGCCAGTTCCTCGCTTGTTCCTTTATATAGCAGGCTAAGCTCAAGGATACCGCCGGTCTTGCTCCATCCCTCTTTCTTGCTGTTGGCAACATTTTGTGTTTTTTCTATGACTCCTATAAGCAACTTTGATTTCTGGAAGGAGTCCACACCCGTAATATGCAGCTTAAGAGGAGTGCCGTTGTTTAAATAATCCTGGAAGGAATTGGTTATCGCATTAACCAGATATTCATTAACAGCTTTTTGCGTGCACATCTGGATGGCATTTGTTGCCCCGGTAAGAGGACTTATGTGAGCGGAAACCCCGGTTTTTACTACCGAGCCCAAAATAAGACCTGTCTGAGTCTGTATAACCTTTAGTTGCAGGCTTGCCTGTATCGATTTTAATCCTGAACCGGGATAAGCCTCTCCGGCATCCTGGGCAACGACTTTTCCCACAACAACATATTGCGCTCCAAATTTAAGGCCCAGAGCCTTTGCTGCCTTAGCGTTTCCGGCAAGCGCCTGCCTGGCCTGATTATTGTTCATTATTGCATCTACCTGAGATTTATCTACAAGCTCAAATCCTTTTTCACCAAGCAATGAGGCCATTTCTGTTGCGGCAATTCCCATTCCCAGGTTGTCCATACTTTTGTAATCTTCTTCGATAAGAACCATCAGTTTTGGGTGTTCCATGCTTGCAAGAAGTATTTTCATAGCAATGAGGTCATCCTTGATTTTATCAAGAGATACCGTTGCTTTTATAATTATTTTAAACAGATCGCCCAACTTGCTCTCTTTCAGCACCGAAAATCTTGTTATATAGCCCTGGGTTCTTGAAAAAATCTTATCTTTCTTGAGTTCAAAATTTTCCACTTCGGTCTGGGACTGAATAAAGATTCCAACCGCCTCCTCAACAGCCGAACGTTGGGCCTGGCGTATAGCATCTTCTCTTGATATTGAACTTAATCCTTCTGCCTCAATAGTCTTGTCTTCGGCAAAAGAGTTCGTGCCGAAAATCAGAAAAATTGCAAATACCAATATAGACAAAGATGCCTTTTTCATTTGTTTAAACCTTTCACATTATCAACCTGTTCTTTATATGCAGGGTCAAGTTTTATACAATTCAGAAACAACCTCTTAGCTTCTTCTTTATCACCTTTATCAAGCGCATCAAGTCCCTGTGAAAAATAAATTGCTGCGTCAAGATTGCCATTACTCTTTACCGGAACCGGATTAAACGTAACTTTCATCGATTTTGCTATTTTCCCCGCAAGGTCAACAGCTATATTTATAAGCCCGCTGTTATCACCGGTTATAGATTCAGCCATTACTACTTCGCCAGTTTCAACTATTATTATTCTTGCATCTATACGCACACTGTTTCCCAGTACCATAAATGATCCAAAAACAATAGATTGCGCTCCAAGTAACTTTCCTGCCTTTACTGCGGTTGATTGATCCACGCTTCCACTTTGGCTAAGCGCTATTTCCTTCAAAATTGCCTGAATTTTTTCCCGCTCTATGATCTGAAGAGTCGTATTGCTGTTTTTAAGATCGGTAATCAGCATGGCGGAAAGTCCCTTGCTTAAAGGAGCATATTTCTCCGACTCGGTAACGGAGTTGTTTTCGAAAGGCAAAACAGCCATTGTTTTAGGGACCTGGTCTATAATTGCTGCCGACGGCTCATATTCTTTTATGTCTTCCTTGGAAACACTGGCGCATCCGCAAAAAAGCATAAGGAGTACAAGCGCTACAGCTGCATAAATATTAATATTTTTCATTCTTTTATCCTTTATATTGCATCAAAGTCGGTACGAGCATTATGTTTATTTGTAACTATCACTAAAAAAAATTATGGATAAGGATAAGGATGAGGTTGAGGTGGTGCAGGAGGTGAGTCTACATCCTCTATCGGCTCTCCACCTACCCCGGTTATTCCGAGATCTCCTATGTCTACTCCCAAAACATCTGTTGTTGTGTATCCACTGTTAATCAGAGAGTTATCCACAGCAGGGCTGATAGTTATCAAGTTGCTTTCCGCAGAACTCAATAAAGATTCAATTGCAGTTGATATTTTAGTACCCTTCATGTTTATTATATTATTTATACTTGGGTAATCTGCACCGGGACAATTATATGCAGCCTCTTTTGCAAGGTCAAATTTAGGATCTTCCTTAAGTGCCATATCAAAATAAATCTTTGCCTCTTTCCACTTACCGGCATCTAAAGCATCGAGTGCATTACCATAATAAACCAAGGCATTGTATACCTTTGTATGCGGGATTCCAATTATCTTTTTTTCTTCATCCGTAAGCTTGATGCCCAAGATTCCGGCGATATCTTTTATAATCATCGCAGGAAGTTCAAAAAATTTATCCTTTTCAACAGATGCAGATGCGCTGCCTTTGATATTTTCTGCCTCGGTTGAAGCTAAAGTGGTTATGGCATTTATGCTTCCAAGTGATAGATTGCCAAGAACCAAATTTCGGGCACCAAGAAGTTTGCCAACCTTGGGTGCCGTGTCCTTATCTACAAGACCGGTTTGCCCTAACTTCATCTCATCCAGCAGAGCCTGCAACCTGATTCTCTCAACAACTTGTACTGATTTTATTTTTGAAAGGTCTGAAATGATCATTGCCGCAAGGCCTTTCCGGAACGCATGAAGGCTTTTATCATGTGAAAGATCCTCGTAATAGCACACTGCAACAGTGTTGGCAGCGGGTTTTACGCCCATGAGTTCTTTTTCCTGAACAAGCGCTTTTGCCGCAAGCTTGCGGCTCTGGGTAATTCTTAGCAATGTAATTTGTCGTGCTATTGCTTCTTCCAGAATTGGTTTGCTCTTGTTTCTGTAGCTCTGCCAAACCTGTATCGCCTTTTCAAAATTTTCTTTTCCAAGATAAGCAAGCCCAAGATAATAGGTACTAAAAGGGTCTCCCGGCTCCTTTGTCAGGGTAGTCTCAAATTCTGAAATGGCTTTATCGAGACGGCCTGTTTTCAAATACCAAACCCCCAGTTTATTGCCTGATTTAACCGAATCCGGGTTTTCTCCAACATATCCTTCATAAACAGGCAACGCGCCATTGTCTTGTGCAATTCCGCCCTGTCGATTATTTTTTGCAGGCCCGTCGATTCCTCCGCAACCGCAAATTAATGCTATATTGATAAGTAAGATTATAAAAATAATTTTTTTAATATTCATAGTGTTATGAAATAACCTTTTTTTTATAGATTTATAGGGGATTATTGCTTTTTTTATACGCATATGCCGTTATTATCAAGCGAAATAATCTTGAAATATTTGTTAAAAAATATTCTTTTCTGCGGTTTTAAATATACCCCATACCCTCATATAATTTTGATATAATAACCTTTCAGCGGAACATATTTATGAGAAATGCTATAATACATTCATTTCAGATTATTTTCGGCATAATGCTTCTTCTTGTGTTTTATTTCGTCTTTTTTTAAGATTTCATAATAATGCATAATCTGGTTAATATAATCTACCGTTTCTGAGCCTCTGCAATATCCATATTTTGCTTTGGAATAATACCGTTGTTCGCTCAATAAGGGAAGAACTTTTGAAATAGACGCCCAGCTCTTCGGGTCCATCTTTTTATTAACAGCGAGTTTCATGGCATCTGAAATATGACCTTCACCTACATTATATGCTGCAAGAGCTATAAGCAGTCTATTAAGTTCTGATGCAGTGTCATAATAATTATACAAATTTTTTAAATGCTTTAAGCCGGTATAAATACTTTGTTCAGGGTCGAATATATTAGTTGATCCCAAGCTTATTGCTGTTTCAGGGGTTAGCTGCATGAATCCGTATGCTCCGGCATAGCTTTGCGCAAAAGGATCAAACCGGGATTCCTGATATGCCATGGCTGTTACCAACCTCCAGTCAAAACCGTAAGTAAAGGAAGCTTCTTTTATGATTTGGCTGTATATAGGAAACCTAGTTTTCATCATGACATAAAAAATAATTATATCAGTGTTATCAAAAGAATCGATTCCCGAATAATATCTGTTGCGAATCGAAGCATATTTCCCATTGTTTTTTATCATATTAAAGAAATCGTTAATACGTAATAAAAGAGTTTTGGAATGCCGTTCAACCGCCCAGCTTACAGGCTCAAAGTCACTTATTGCTCCTGCAATTACAACCTGTGGATTATATCTTCTGTTAAGATTGGCTATGTTCGAGTATGCAATAGTAATCTTGATTTTTTTCTGGGCAACCTTTTCTATCAATTCCTCATCATTGTTATTTTCACAGGGTGCTATTTTAATATTAATTCCTTGCTCTTTCAATTTTTTTAGCTGATCTTCATACGGTGAGCCTTTTCTGACATAAACATATTGTCCCTCAAGATCTTTTTTGGTTTTTATATACCGTGCTATATTTTTTCTAATAATAATACGCTGACATATGTTCATGTAACTATTTGAAAAAGCAACCTCTTTTTTTCTTTCGGGAGATATTGTGATATTTGCGGCAATAAAAGCATCTTTATATTTTTTTAAAACGGGTATCAAATTTTCCGGTATATCAACTACCTTCACGACAAGCTTTACACCGAGATATTCTGCAAAAGCCTTTGCCAGTTCATATTCAAAACCCATAGGTTGATCTTTATAAAAATAATAGCAATGAGCATTGTTTAATGTAATTACAGTTATTTCTCCGCGTTTTAGAATATTATCAAGGCTCGCGTTTTCAGAGTTCTTGTCCCAGACCATATATGCGCAGAAAATAATAAACAAAAATACTACAAATAAATTGGTATTACGAGTTATTCTATTCATACAATTTATCATTGCCGCTTCAGAAAAACCATTAAAAGGCTCCAATCTGACAGTCTTTTATTTTTATTCCAAGAGCTTCGCATGCGCAGCTGACAGAAAATCTTGACAAGTTTAAATTGTCGGCAATTTCCCAGGATTTGATGCATAAAAGTTTTCCATCATCGAGACAGTTGCGTATTGCAGCTTCAAGATCCTCTGGTACAAAATCGTTTACTTTAACAATTTTTTTGTCGGGTTTGTACCCAAACAGTCCAAGCTGGCATTTTGCGAGTTTAAGATTAAGCCGATCTGCCGCAGCCCCTATATCACAAGCCGGTATTTGTAATTTCCATGCAATCTCAAAAGCATCGGAGCAGGAAAGTTCATTGTCTGCGACACATTTTATTATTTCACTTTCAATTTCACTTTCTTTTAAAGACATCACAATGTTCCTTTCTTTTATTGATGGCTTTGCAAAAAGTACTTTTGAACCACTTTCAAAACGTTTCAGTTTGGTCAAGGTCAAGGCGGGTGAAAATTTTAACCGCAGGAATACATGGAGTATTTCGAGGATTAAAATTTTTGCCCAACGTAGAGATCGGCCAAAATGGGACGTTTTGGAACTGGCTCTTTTGCTTAAGTTGCGATTCGTCTTTTTTCATTGCATCATACGAACATGTACGATTCATCTCATGCAATTCACATGCCTTACGCATTAATCTTTTTTGCTTTGCCGTCCAGGTTATGACTTATTATGGAGATATTTATAATTATAGCGATTTATTTCTATTAGTTATTTTCGTTGTATAAAAATAGGTGTTCAAATTAATAAGTTGCCATAAATACCAAAATTTTGACTTTTGTCAGTTTATTTATTATAATCAGATTATAACAACTCCATCAACAGGCCAATTGCATATAAGCTTGGTCCTGTAGCTTTTAGTAAGGGAAGTACCGCGCGCGAAAACAGAATCAACCATAATTTATTACGGTCAAAAATTCCCAAGTTGATCGCTGCAGGATCTTAAATTTATTTCAGGCGTAAGAGGGGGGAAGCATTTTCCCACCAAACAAAAAGTCATATTTTGGCTTTTTGAAGAAGTGTTCTTATTGTGAAAATTGAAACTATATACGAAATATTAAATCAAATCAAACCGAATATGCAGTAACTATTTGATAAATAAATATAGTACTCTGCTTTTAGCAGCAAGGAGGTTTGTTTATAACAATGAATAATATGAAATCTGCTATAAAAACAGTTTTTATTTATACCATGATTTTTTTCCTGGGGACTTTTTTTGTTTTTCAAAATGCTTTTTGTATGACAGTTAAAGAGGAAGAAGACCTTTCAAGTGAATTCATGAGAGCAATATCAGGATATTATGAAATTATCGATGATCCGGTTATAATAAAATATGTTAATGATATCGGAACGAAAATATTGGCCTCTGCTCCGCCTCAGCCTTTTACCTATCAGTTCTATGTTGTCAGAGATGAAAATTTTAATGCATTTGCGGGACCGGCGGGTCATATATTTATTCACAGTGGACTTATTGCCGCTATGGATAATGAGGAAGAACTCGCAGGCATAATGGCTCATGAAATTACTCATGTAATTTGTCGCCATCTTTCCGAACAGTATGAAAAATCAAAAAAAATTGGCATTGCAACTCTTGCCGGAATGGCTGCCGGAATATTGCTTGGAGTTGGTGGGGCAGGAGAGGCAACCAATGCTTTAATCATGGGCTCGGCTGCTATGGGGCAGTCGCTCTCTCTTGCTTACAGCCGTGAAGATGAAATTCAGGCCGATCAGATAGGTTTGAATTACCTTAGAAAAGCTGGATACACTGGAGAAGGAATGTTGAGCATGTTAAAGAAAATCCGTGATAAACGCTGGTTTGATCCAACTGAAATTCCTGTTTATCTTTCAACTCACCCTGCGGTTGAAGACCGTATAAGTTTTCTTAGCAACAGAGTGGTCAAAAGCCATGAATCTTTAAACAATAGTAATTTTGAAAAGGCGCATATAAGACTTCTTGTCATGTACGGCAATAAAGATAATATATTAAGAACATTTAAACAGGATGTAACAAATAAGCCCAAAGATTACATGGCACAATATAAGTATGCCCTGATTTTGTCCGAAAACGGTAACAGGTCAGATGCGATTGCATATTTCAAAAAAGCGCTTGAGGAAAACCCCTTTGATCCTGACGTTTTAAGAGATCTAGGAAAAGCATATTTCCAGGATGGACAATACCCTGAAGCGCAGAAAACCCTTGAAGGAGCGGTAAGCCTTGCCCCGGATGACCCGGAAACTCTCTTGTTTCTTGGACGCGTTAAAGAAGAAACAGGAAAATTTAATGATGCTAAAAATTTGTTTTTAACTATTACCGAAAAATATCCATATTATAAACGGGCATTATATCTTCTTGGCGAAACATGTGGGAAAATGAACAACATGGCTGACGCCCATTATTATTTAGGTTTATATTACAATGATAAAGAAGATCTAAAAAACGCACGTTTCCACCTTGAAAGGGCGGCAGAAAAGACAAACGATAGCAACAGAAAAGCTAAAATAGAAGAAATGCTTAAAAAAATAAAAAAGGACGCCAAAAAAGAGCTTTAAGCATCATAAGGCATGTAACATTTATATATTATTATTTCGCAGCAGGAGACGGAAGCAATCACAGAGCTTGTGCTTTGACCGTCTTTAACCAGCCTCTCGCGAGTTATAAATTTTTCCACCCAGTAAGGAATAATTAAGAAGAACTTTTGCTGCTTCTTCTCGTCTGACATCGCATATGACTGAAATCCCTCTCTTCTCAAGCTCAATTTTCCATTCCTTGATTTTTGGTCCTTCATCAAAACCGATTTTTCTCGCATCATCATCGCAAGCGCCGGTAATGACTCTTCGTACTCCGGACCATACAGTTGCCCCTAAACACATAGCGCATGGCTCTGTACTGGCCACAAGCTCGTGAGCAGGCAAATTTTGCCCCCCAAGATCGTAGCAAGCAACTTTTTTCTGTGCAAGTGCAAAAGCCACTACTTCCGCATGCAGGATAGATAAGCCCGCGGAAGTAACTAAATTTACGCCCAGAGAGACTAATTTCCCGGATTCAGACTCAAAGATTGCAGCTGCAAAAGGGCCTCCGGTGCCTTTGGAAACATTTAGTTGTGAGGCTTCGATAACAAACGACATTCGATCCTCAATTGATGATATATAAACAGGATGTCTTATTATGAAAGCATCAATCCAATCGGGCAGCTGAATTTCTATTATACTAGGCTGAAATGACATAGTGATTCACCTTTAATTATATGCCGAATATTTTTCCGGCTTCTCTCCAAGTCGTTGCCTATATGATCTCTGCCGGAACTGACCGGGATTCAATAACACGCATTTTTTTCCACTTGCCCTGGCGGTAGCGCAGCATAAAGGCCATCCCAAGAGCACCGGCATAGAATGAGGCCAGTGTCCAGGCCGTATATATTCCAGCGCCCATGACTTCGATAGCAATGTAAACCGGAATGATCATTCCTCCCAAAGAAAGCGCAGCAACAGTCCACATGATGAATCGTGTATCGCCGGCACCTTTAATGGCTCCGGAATATATCAGATTCAATGCATCGAAAAAGCAGAATACCGCAACAAAACGCATCAGAATCACACCAAGATTCATTATTTCTGCGTATTGTTCCGGGCTATAATACCTTGCCTTAAATAGATAAAGTATAGGCTCCGGCAAAAATACAAAAAAAACCGCAAGAAGCGTCATATAAACAAGGGTGATATGCAGGGCGCTGGTGGTAGCATATACGCCATCTTCCGGGCAGCCTCGTCCGATAGCCTGGCCTACCAATGTAGCATTACCTATATGAAATCCGACCATGGGCAAAAAAGCCAGCGACTCTATGGAAAGCACTATGTTGGATGTAGCCATCTCCAGGTCACCAAGCCGGCCCAACATCTGGATGAAAAAGGTGAACCCGAAGATCTCAAGAAAAAACTGTATGCCGCTTGGCAGACCAAAGCGCATTAGGCGGCCGAAAAGCTCTTTGTCAAACGCTCTGTTGCTCCACGTTCCGAATCGTGACCGATTCTCAGCGCTGAACAGGAAAAGGCCCAGGATAAGTACGATAAAGGCTGAAGCTGCAACGGTGGCTATTGCAGCCCCAACAATACCCAGTTCCGGGAAAGGGCCGATACCGTTTATCAGGCAGTAATCCAGAGGGATGTTTACAATTGCGCCTGCTATGTGGACAAACATAACCACCCGGGTCAGGCCTCTGCCCGTATAAAAACACGCCATGGCCGAACCCAGAATTGGAAATCCTGCACCGAGGATAAGAATATTAAAATATTGGACCTCCAAAGAACGAATATGCGGGGAATGTCCGATCATGTCGAAAAGACGCCCGGATATAAAAACAAAAGATGCCACTAAGACAGCAGCAAAGACGGAGAAGTAGATACCCTGCCAGACTGAAGACCCGACTCGATTCAGGGCATTTGCACCTGTGTATTGGGCTACAAAAGCGTTGGTGTAATTTACAACACCCAAAAAAATTGAAAAGCATGCGAAAGATGCAATTCCAGCTGGCAAAGCGGCAGAGATGCTGTCAACCGAATAATTGGCCAGAAATATTCTGTCCGTAAACTGCATAAGGGTGAGCGAACCCATGGAAGCCACCAGAGGCAGGCTGATGGCCATAACACTGCGATAGCCATTAGGTCTGGACCAGCGTTTGATCATGTTCTGGAGATCTCCGAAAAATTGTTATTCACATAAAAGTTAGTTTTAAAACGTTTCAGTCCCTCAGGATTCATCAAAAACAGGGCTGAAAAATAACATCAGTTTTCATCACATTTAGCTCATGCCTTTCTGCAAAGATCTAATGTGTTCATTGCTGCCGATAATATAAAGGATATCACTTTCCTTAAGAATAAACTCACCATCAGGTATTACAACTCTTTCAGGAATGATTTCCCTGATCATTGCAATTTGAATTTCGTACCGGTTTCTCAGCATTAAATCCTTTAGTTTTTTTCCGCGCCATTCTTTTGGCGGGGTTATCTCAATCAAGCTAAAACCTTCGGTAAGCGGAATATATTTTAAAAAATTTGGAGAAGATATTGTATTTGCCATTTGTTCTGCCAAATCTCGCTCAGGAAAAACAATATGTGTCGCTCCGATTTTTTCCAGTATTTTTACGTGATCTTCATTAACAGCTTTGGCAATAATGTTTTTAATATTTAATTCCTTCATATAAAGCGTAATTAATACGCTTACATCTAATTTACTGCCAACGGAAATGACAACCGTATCAAAATCGGTGATGCCCAGTTTCATCAAAAAAGATTTATCCTTGGCATCACCGACTACAGCCTTGCGTACAAATGGTTTAACCTGGTTCACTATTTCTTCTTTAACTTCGACAGCCATTATTTTATAGCCTAACAAGCTCAGTGATTTACAAAGATAAAACCCAAAACTGCTAAGACCGATTACTGCTATATTTTTCATAGTAATTATCCCACTAAAATATTATCTTCTGCATATTTAATATCATTTCCATCTTTAGTAGCTATAACGACTGCTAAAGTTAAAGGCCCGACTCTGCCTATCAGCATCACTATCGTTATTAATATACGACTAACCGGAGAAAGAGCGGCAGTGATACCGGCAGAAAGGCCTACAGTACCGAAAGCGGAAACAACTTCAAAAAATATCTGAATAAATTTTGTTCCGTTATCACTGAAAGGAGTATTATGAAACTCCGCTATTGTAACCAGAAAAGAGAAAAGAATTACGGTTAGAATAGCAAAAACAACAAGAACTATCGCTTTCGATATTACTTTAAAAGGCAGCGTGCTGTAAAACAAATTTACGTTTTTTGTGTCATTGATTTTAGATCTAATAAATGCAAAAATTACCGCCAGAGTTGCCGTTTTAATTCCGCCGCCGCAAGATGCCGGGGATGCGCCAATAAACATAAGATTTGCAATAACCAATAAAGAAGGCATGGATACTGCGGATATGTCGATTGTATTAAACCCGGCTGTACGTGCAGTAACGGATTGAAACATAGAGGAAAGAATTTTTGCAAGAAGACTATAGCCTTTCATTGAAACATCATATTCAAAAATAAACAGAAAAACAGTTCCAACAATTATAAGTAAACCTGAAAATAAAAGAACAGCTCTGGAATGAAGCGATAGTTTGTGAAAAGAGAATCCTTTTTTGCGATTCTTATAGAGTTCGTATATTACTATAAAACCAATGCCGCCGCTGATTATTAAAAACATAATTATTAAATTAACAAATATGTCTGAACGATAAGCAGTTAAACTATCAGGAAAAGTACTGAAACCAGCATTGCAGAATGCGGAAATTGAGTGAAAAACAGCTGCGTAAAGAGCTTTGTCAAATGGCATATCAAAAAGAAAACGGATTGTTAAAAGTACTGTGCCTATGGCCTCAAAAGAAAATGTGAATATAAAGACCGATTTTAAAAGTGAGCCGATATCAATTGTATCAAAAAAGGCTAAGGTTTCCTGAATAACTTCTCTGCTGCCGATACCGAATCTGCCATGAAAAAAAAACAGCAAAAGAGTGGAAAAAGACATTATTCCCAGACCTCCTACCTGAATCAGCATAAGAATAATAATCTGGCCGGCAGTTGAAAAAGAAGAGCCGGTATCGACAACAATTAATCCTGTAACACAGGTAGCCGAAGTGGAAGTAAAAAGAGAATCAACAAAATTTAACGCGGGGCCGGTTGAAGCAAACGGACGGGATAATAAAAATGATCCGATAAGAATAACACTTATAAAACTCAATGTAACCAAAGACTGCGGGCTTAAATTGGAAAAAGAAAATTTATATAGATTTTTTATATATCGCATAATATCAAGACAACAAATAGTAAAACATTATGAACTTGCAAAAAGTCCCTTAAAAAAACCAATTGAATCCATTTGGGATTACGGGCCTTTTTGGAGGTCAGGCAAATATAATCATTTATTTTTAAGTATTTCTACCGCATGTGCAATTGTTGCATCGGTTATTTTTTCACCGCCAAGCATTCTGGCAATTTCTTCAATACGTTCATTTTTGTTTAATGGGGTTAATACTGTTTTTGTTTTACCGTCTGCCACATGCTTTGATATTCTGAAATGGTGATCAGCAAAACTTGCAATCTGAGCAAGATGAGTAATACAAATTATCTGGTAGCTTTTGGATAGAGATGCCATTTTCCGTCCTACCACTTCTGCAACAGCGCCACCTATACCCGCGTCAACTTCATCAAAAACAATTGTCTCAACCGTTTTGGTTTCAGCAAGAAGAGCTTTTAAAGCAAGTATGACTCTTGAAAGTTCACCTCCTGAAACTATGGAAGAAAGCGGTTTTAATGCTTCTCCCACATTTGGAGCAATCAGAAATACAGCATTGTCAATTCCGGTTTCGTTAACAATGTAACCGTCTGAAGTAAAAATTGAATCAGTACCGCTTGATGCAGGCTGAGTCTGCAAAGATACTTCAAATTTAGTGCCGGGCATTTTAAGAGTTGACAGTTCTTTTTCAACCTTTGCTGCAAATTTTATTGCGGTTTCTTTCCTTTTTTCTGAAAGCAGCTTAGCGCATGCAGCAAGCTGTTTGTGCATTCCATCAAGTTTTTTTTGAGTTTCGCAGATATTTTCAGCAATATTTTCAATACCGGAAAGCTCTTTTTCAGTTTCTTCAAGTTTCTCAAAAATTGCCTGTACGGATCCTCCGTATTTTCGCTTCAGCTTATTTATTAAATCCAGCCGCGCTTCAATGGCTTCCAGATCTTTTTCGTCTGCTTGTATTTTTGCAAGATAATCTCTTAAATCATTTGATGTTTCTTCTATATTATAGGCCGCCTGCTCAATGGATTCAGCCTTTTGAGAAAGTGCCGGATCAAGCTTTCCAGCTTTTTCAAGGTTTTTCCTGACACCTGCAAGCCGCTCTATCACAGCCCCGTGCATGCTGTACAGCTCTTCAACACTTGTATTTACAGCTTCAAATATTGCTTCTATATTTTTAAGTCTGATTCTCTCCAATTCCAATTCCGCATCTTCAGACTGCTTAATTGCCGCATCAGTTATCTCTTTTTTTCGGTACGAAAGATAATCGATTTGTTCTGCCTGGTGGTCTTTTATAGAATTAAGCTCTTTTAACTTTTTAGCAATAGGAATCATTTCGTGATATAATTCAAATACTTGATTTCTATTCGGAACATGACCTGCAAACTGGTCAAGAATCAAAAGATGTTGTTCTTCTTTCAACAACCCCTGATGAGCGTGCTGTCCTGAAATGCTGACAAGATTATCGGTTATGGATCCTAATATCTGAATTGTGGATAGCCTTCCGTTTATATATATTCTATGCCTGTCATTTTTTGAAATGATTCTTCTTATTAAAAGGCCATCAGCAGGATCATAATCCTGTTCTTTCATAAGCTTTGCGGTTTTGCTTTCTGGGATAATTTCAAACAGGGCTTCAAGCTCTGCAGCTTCTTTTCCGGTTCTTACAAGTGTTGAAGTTGCCCTGCTTCCAAGCAGAAGGTTTACGGCATTTATAATAATGGATTTGCCTGCCCCGGTCTCACCGCTTAATACAGTCAGGCCGTCAGAAAAACGGATGTGAAGATCATCAATTATTGCAAAATTTCTTATGGAAAGCTCGCAAAGCATATTAATAAACCGAATTTTTTCAATAAGTTTGTATTGGTCATAAACGTTTTTCCTTATCTCACAACCTTTTGATTTTGTAAATATTAATTTATAAATGCTATTGATACGGATATAATCGAATCTTATTCGTTGAAGATAATGAAATTGTAGTGCATTCTTTCTTTGGCAATAGGCAAAATCCAAAGAAAAGGCATTAATTGAATAATTCAGTATTTTTCTAATTCAGCCCCCACCATATGTAGCAAGCAGGTTTTAACTTGTATTTACGATAACTTTTTCAGCTTCTGACTTCTATAATCTGCCAAAAATTATAATTCCACATATTGCGTTTTTCCTGGCAATAAAACTAGTTTCACACATAAAACTTCAACAACAATTATTTGATTTTATAGAAATATTAGTGTAAATGAAAATTAATTCAACAAACAGATTTGTTCAAGCCGGTAAATTAAAGATTATCTGTATAGCTGTTCTATGCCCGATAAAAATTAAAAGAAAGATTTTAGGAGCAATCGCCGGGGCAAATCTCTTATGGGCGGAAGTCGGAGCTAATCCACGAGATGTTCAGGATAAGACGGAAGAGGGCAGGGGAGAAACTGTTAGCCGCTGCAGAACTATTTTTCATTAAAACAATTGGGACATATGGAGCGGCCCGTTACGCTGTTATAATCGAATCAAATAAAATTGTAGGAAGTTAGAGGCCTCATCGATTTGCAGTTTTCTGCATTATTAACACAAAGCATAAAATCATATAACCATAAATTATTATTGATATTTTACAGTTTATTCTTTATTTTCATTTTCACTTGGTATACTTTTGCCAAAAAAATCGTAAAAACTTTGTGAATCAATTTTTAAATGGGAAATAATACCCACAGGTAAAACGGATGAATCATAACGGAAACAACATTGAAGCACGCTTGTGGGATGCGGCAGATCAATTGCGCGCCAACTCCAAGCTGAAATCGTCTGAATATTCCGTGCCGGTGCTGGGTCTGGTTTTTCTGCGATATGCCGACCATAAGTTCCAGGTAGCGGCAAAGAAACTGGCGGGGGCTGGTAGCGGACGGCGTAAGATAGGTCCGGCGGATTATCAGGCCCGGGGTGTGCTTTACCTGCCCGAGACGGCGCGTTTCTCCGTGCTGATCCAACTGCCTGAGGGTGATAATATCGGCGCGGCCATCAACGACGCCATGCGTGCAATCGAGGCGGAGAATCCCGACCTCAAGGACATATTGCCCAAGACCTACAATCGTTTCGAGAACTCCCTGCTTAAAGCGGATCTTCCCCCATTAAAGAAACGAACTATGGCATATAACGATTTATATTTATTATCGTTTTCTCTCTGATGTTAGCATTTTCTTAGTGTACACATTTGCCGTCCGTGATGGAAGAACGGATGGCAGACTTACCATAG
>JAHIFE010000088.1 GCA_018901125.1 Pseudomonadota bacterium
ATCTGTCCCCGAGTGCACGACGCGAACATGGATTCCAATGGAGTCAGTTTTTGGTGATTCTGGAGTCGATGCTGAGCTGGGCCGCACTATTGGCGACATTTCATTGCATCTTGCGTTATATTGAGAAAAGGAGAAAAAATGGTGTGGTGATGACATTATTATTCCTTTCTTTTGTGATTGTCATTACCTATGTTATGTCAGGTAAACGTACTGCTGTGATCCCGCTTTTACTTCTGCCGTTGATTTGGAGGCACTATCTGGTTAAGCAACTAAATGTGTCGACTGCGGGCGTGTACTTGGCCATCATCATTGTCCTTATAGGTCTCATGTTGCTCGGTCGTATTGCCGTGCCTTTGCTTATGCGAGGTTTGAATCCATTAGACTACATAGGGAATGACTTTGAGAGAATTATGTTGTTCTACTTTGATACTGGAGAATTGTCTACTTTTGACATGGTTCTTGCGTCCGTGGTGCAACGCGACGAGCTGCTTTCCGCAATGGGTGGTACAATATGGGGGTTTCTTAAATATACATTCGGCACCTTTATTATTTTTATACCAAGGATTATTTGGTCTGGGAAGCCAAGTTATGAGGATCCTGGGCATATTTATTATCAAATATTAACTGGAGGAAATGAAGATGTTGGCATCGCGGTAACGGCATGGGGTACATCCTTTTTGTTTCTTCATGTGGCGGGCCTTTTGTTTGGCATGTTTGTTCTCGGTTGGTTTTGCAGATGGGTATATAACATGCTCGAACCTTGGAGGCATAATCCATATAGTGTCTTCTTTTATTCAATTTTTTATTGGATGATGTTCCAGTTTCTTCGATTTGGAACTCTGGGATTCACTTTCTTGGTATTCATTCAATCGATGTTGGTTGGAACATTGGCCGGACTTGTGCTCGCGCGTAAGAAAGGGCGAGTTGTCTCACAACATATAAGCAATCATGCTAAGCAAAATATCCGAAGAACAGAGTTCTAATAAATAGGCAGGAAAATATTTCCCGCGAATCAACATGATTCTTGATTCCAACGTTTACCTGCAGTGGCTAATCTCTCATACCAACTTAGAAGACTTACACTTCCAACTTGAATTCAGGAAGTATTATATTATGAGTTTAAAAGAAAGAGTACAACGCGAACATGCAGCATTCCGAAAAAGATGTTTACCATTGAGGATGTCGATTTCTATTTGTTAGCCTCTGATATCTCAGTTATGCTTGGAATGACAGGATTATCAATAGTGCATTCTTTTTCCGTTGGCCACCCTTTTGTTACGATTAAATCTCCCTACCATTCACCCGAAGTTGCATATTTAAAACATGGCATAAGTGGCTTGATGTCAGAGTCCGATATCGATTTTTTTTGTGCTGCAATTGAATCTTTAGTTGTTGATCCCTATTTAAGAAATAGAATGGGAATTGCTGCATTAAATTATGCAAAAACAGAGCTTTCCAGGGCAAATAAGAGGTTTCGAGCGGACAATTAGATATATTCCAAACACTCGGTAGATATCAAGAGCAAACGATTTAAAGAATTTAAGGTAACACACAATACTCTAAAAATGAAAATATTAAATATTAATAAATACTACCAGCATACAAGCGGCGGAGATCGATTCTTTTTTGATACTGAAAACATTCTCTCCTCTTTGGGACACGAAGTGATCCCCTATTGTCTCGATTATCGCAATAATTACGAAACACCTTTCTCAAAATATTTTCCGGAGGGAATACCCGGCACAGACACTAATAACCAACCCGTTTTGAAAAAGGTAAAGCTTTTTCTTAATGGCATTTACTCATTTGAGGCAAAAAATGGATTAGCACATCTTATTTCTGAATCTTCACCGGAAATAGCACATCTACATATTCTTCATTATACATTATCTCCGTCTGTTATTGATATTCTTCATTCTAAAGGTATCCCGATAGTCTTTTCTTTACATGATTATAGAATATTTTGTGCTGGTGCTTATTTATATCGCCAAGGTCATCAGTGCCAAAAATGTATTAATGGTCACTATTATAATGCTATTAAGTATCGTTGCGATGGGAATAGTATAGGGAGAAATATTATGGCAACTATTGGAAATTATATATATAAATTTACTGATGTTTATGATAAAGTAGATCTTTTTACTGTTCCGCATGATGGCATGATGGAACTTATGGCCCAGGCGGGTATTCCACGTAAAAAAATAAGAGTTCTTAAAAATCCATTTTCTGTAAATGAAGAATTACCTCTGCCTTCTTTAGGGGAACAAGTTACGTTTTTTGGTTATTTATCTTTCCATAAAGGAATTCTAACTTTATTAAAGGCAGCCGCCAACCTTCCTAATATTCCTTTTATCATATGCGGTAAAGGAGAGGCCTTAAATGAGATTCAAGCATTTATCGAACGGAATAAAATCAAAAATGTCGAAATAGATACTGTTTCGCGATGGCATAACGGATTAAAAAATATCCTTGCTTCATCTCGGTTTGTGGTATCACCTTCAGAATGGCCTACTCCTTTAGAATATTCCACTTTGGAAACAATGAGTTTAGGAAAAGCCATTGTGGCATCACGTATTGGCGGGAATGCCCATATCATAAAAGATGGAGAAACAGGTATTTTTTTTGAACCCGGCAATAGCGGTGATCTTGAACGGGCCATAAATTATTTATATTCACGTCCCGAATTGTGCGAACAAATAGGTAAAAACGCTAGAAATGAGATTATTCAGAATTTTTCTGAAGATGCGTTTTACCAAGAACTCATTAACATCTATGATGAGGCTATTGATTTGAGACGTAATCAAATTTAATTTCCTATTTAAAGATATACACTGAACACACTACTCATAAAAATATAGTAAATGAAAAATGACCCCCCAACTAAATGATAAATTACGTGATCGTGTTGAGCATGAGAAGTCAGCTCATACTGAAGATGACATCCTTAAAAAGAACATAGAACTAAAAGGCCTTTTCCCTCATCTTTCAGTGTCTCCGACAATGCAACGTCTGGAAAAGGATTTTCATCTATATCTCGAAAATGTTAAAGGTTTACGAATACTCGATTTAGGTTGTGGATACGGAGAACAGAGTTTAGATCTGCTACAACGTGGTGCTTCTGTCTCAGGGATCGATATCAGCCAAAAATATATTGACCATACTATTAAGGAAGCTCATAAATTTAATTTTAGCAAGAGTAGTTATGACTTTAGAGTCATGGACGCCCATGCACTTGATTTCTCCGATGCGATTTTTAATTTGGTAGTAGGACGTGGGATACTTCACCACCTTGATTTAAAAGTGGTAATGGGAGAAATACATCGCGTTCTTAAAACAGGTGGTAAGGCTCTATTTTTGGAACCACTCGCAGCTAATCCATTTCTAAAGCTATTCAGAGTCCTAACGCCTCATGCCCGAACTAAAGATGAACGGCCTCTATCACCTGAAGATATTAGAGATATCGAAAATAGCGACTGGCATGTACAAAATAAATATTACGGCCTTATATCTGCTCCTGTAGCCATTTTTTCATCTGTTTTTTTGAGACCATTTGCTGATAACTTTCTTTTGCATTTGGCTGATTCCATCGAGTGCAGAGTAAATCTTATAAAAACATTGGAACCGTTGAATCAATATGTTCTTCTCAACTTAATCCGAAAATAAAATTAAGTTCCGCTTGAACAATTTCTAAGTTTTGCGTTTTTTCACAACTCCAACACAATCACCAAGACAATGAATTCGGTATGTTGAACAATAGAGATCATAATAAATGCATTGTTTGTTTTGATAAAATTGAAGATTTAAATTTTAACCTATTTGATACTCGGTTTGGAATTAAAAATTTGTATCAAATCGGAAAATGTTCGAATTGCGGGTTGATACAAATTTTCCCTCTTCCGTCTGAGGATGACCTTAAAGCACTTTATGAGGAAAATTATAATTTCGGTGGTGAATCAGGAACAGTTTATTCACGCCTAAGGGATCATTTTCTATCTTCATCAGCCTATCTTTTGTGGCTTTTTTTAGATGGGGATGTATCATTTCACTCCTATTTTGGCAGTGGGTCGCTCCTTGATGTGGGCTGTAATGAAGGCCGTAGTCTGCTTATTTATAAAAAACATGGGTTCCGTCCGGAAGGGTTGGAACTTAATGAAAAAGCTGCTGCAGTAGCAACAGCAAAAGGTTTTAAGATACATACTGAATTGATAGAGGACTTTTATCCTGAAGAAAAATATGATTTGGTTGTGCTTGCTAATGTTTTGGAACACTCGACAAGACCAACCGAAATGATTCGTCATGTAGCCCGAATATTAAACCCCGGGGGGCAGGTTTGGATTAGTTGCCCAAATGTAGAAAGTTGGCAGCGAAAACTATTTGGGCGCTATTGGATAAATTGGCATGTCCCTTTTCACATTGCACACTATTCAAATAAGACACTCAACATTCTGCTGATGGATGAAGGATTCCATATTGAAGATATACGACAGGAATCACCTTCTGCTTGGATGACCCAATCTTTAATTGCAAGATTTTACGCTAAACGCGGAAAGCCCACAAAAAAACTACGAAATCCCTTGTTGGTGGGTTCCATGATGTTATTTATCCGACTTTTTTGTTTTCCTATTCTTTGGTTTGGGAACCATTTTGGTATCGGAGATTGCCTTGTAGTTAAAGCAAAAAAGGATTTTTAATTTGTCCGAAAAAATTGCATTATTTTCTCCATTTTTTTACCCGGAAATTATATCAACAGGGAAGTACAATACATATCTGGTTATGGCTTTACAGCGATTAGGATATTCCATAGACGTTGTTGCCTCTTATCCGTTATATCCTGATTGGAAACCAAGAAAGACAAGTAGTTCTTTGGAGAATGTAAATATTTTTAGGGGCGGATTATTCCCTTACCCAAAAGCTATGGTATTACGCCGGTTTCAGTTGGAACTGGGTTTTATGTTTCATTGCATCCGATATATGCTTTCCAAAAACAGAGGTGATGGAGATATAATAATACCTGTATTTCCACCAATGCTTTTTTTCTTGGCCATATTCGCTTTGCTGCCTACAAAGGCCAACAAAATCGGTATCGTTCATGATGTCCAGGGCATTATGGCAAATGTGGCAAATAGTCTTATGAAAAGCGGTTTATTAGCTTTTATTCGATACTTTGAAAAAAAAGTATTTCATAAATGCGATAAACTTATTTTTGTTTCAAAATCCATGGCTGAAAAAGCAATTACCGACTACGACCTCAAGCCTGATAAAGTAGTTGCCTGCTATCCTTTTGTGAATATCGATAAAAGTATTCTTACAGATGATCTTGCCCCACTTTTCCCGGCAGAGAAAAAACATATTGTATACTCAGGTGCATTGGGCGAAAAACAGAACCCCTTTGAGCTATTGAAACTGTTTCAATCCTTTGTGCAAACCCGAGACGATACGATTTGCCACATATTTTCACGCGGACCGTTGGTTGATGAATTAAAAGAAATAAACCATGTAAATACCGACAGGATCAGGTTTCATGATCTTGTCCCGGAAAAAAATCTGTATGAACTATATTTAAGATCAGACATACAAATCATCCCCCAAAAACCAGGAACCTCAGAAGGATCAATTCCATCGAAACTTCCCAATATTCTTGCTTCAGGTGTACCCACATTCCTGATCGGAGATTCGCATAGTGATTTAGCCAATTTGGTCAAAAAATCCGGAATCGGCTATTGTGCGGAAACGTGGCAAAGTGACATATTAGTTACGCAACTTAATGCTTTTCTTGAATCATCACAACAGCACAATCATAATGTACGTCAGAACATGGTATCAGACTTTGTAAAAGATAATTTTGGGATTGATCAACTCATTAAAATGATTGTACCTTGATCTTATTCTAATATTTTAAGGAGAAGCTGTGAAACGTGCATTAAATACGGGAACCACGAGCTGAGGAATTAGACATCAAGCAAGTGGCTGTTAGGACGTTATATTGAAAATGCATAAAGTAACCAGTAAAAACTGGCAGGGCTGTAGCGCGTTAAGACAATTTTCGACTCACAAAATGAAAGCTGGGAGAGCGGGAAGGACCGTGAGAGTTCCAGGACCAATAAAATACAATATGAACAAGGGATGAAAAGCATCAGTGTAGTTGGTGCAAGACCAAATTTTATGAAAATCGCACCGTTTATTGTTTTGATTTTAAAACCCTCGCTGCTACGCAGAGTGATCCGGATGTATCAAAACGGAAACAATGCACTTCGTGCTTTTAATTTAGGGCTTCGCCCGTAAATTAAAGCCACCCGCTTTGCGGGTGGTTGTTTACTCGGACAATCAAAGAATATAACCGGAACAATGGGAATCAACTGGATCATCTATTGGTTCATACCGGGCAGCATTATGATGATAAAATGTCCAAGGCATTCGGTGGATGACATGGAAGATGTGGTTCGGGCGGTGGATAAAGTCACGCGGGTTGCCATCCGATGAAGACGTAAGACGGACTCACGCAAAGCCTCAAAGAAAATCAGGGGAAGAGGCAGGAGTGAGGTGTGAGGTCAAAAACATGGGTTCACGCAAAGACGCAAAGGCGCTAAGATAATAAACAGGAGATAGGAGAAGGGGAGACGGGGGAACTGAAGGGAAAACAGAGAAAAGGAATTAGCCGCGGATGAACGCGGATTAAAAAATGAAGGGTGAAAGAATAATATCTTGGGTGTGGATTTATGATGCCACTTGAAAGGGCAATTGGAAATTGCCTGCTACGATCCCTGGGACTGTAATGTCTTCATCAA
>JAHIFE010000089.1 GCA_018901125.1 Pseudomonadota bacterium
AATGACAAAAGTGGAGTTTTCCAGCTTTTTACATGTCTATGAAATCTAAATGCGGTTACCCTGGTAACGATATAGATTGATCTATTAACTTGCCGGCTCAAATAGGGCTGTGTTTCCCATAAAAAAATATTATCAGACAGGATTTACATGATTAACATGATTATTTGTCGGACCATCGCCACGAAGTAAGCATTCGATAGATAATCCCTCTCGCCTCAGGCGATGGCATATTACCTGACCGGCACCGACAGGCAACATCGTGTCCATCCTGTTAATCCTGTCTTAATAAAGATTTCTTTAAATGGTTTTAAGCCAAATTCGGTAATAGGGGAGGGCGTTACCGGTTCCAGCTTTGAGCCGAAACCGGTAACTGGGGGTTTATGGACTCATGAAGTATGTTAAACCATCTTTTATTCTTTAGCTTATCAACTTTATGAGCTTACGAGCTTTCTTTTCCTTTTACCTTGCTCCTTGAACCTTTCTCCTTATAACAAAACCAGCAGGAACTATTAAAAGCAGAAGCAGAAAATAAGGATATTCTACACAATAGACAAGCGGTGCAAGGGCAAATCTTGTAGCAGCTCTTGCTGTATCATGCCTGCTGATAAGATTTGCGACAGGAGGAGAATATTTATAATATAAGCTTACAAATGTCTTACCTGCAAAATTCGTTAACAAATGTTTGTCTCTGAAGTTTCTCAGCACATCTATATGTGCGTCAAGAATTGATCCGTATGCAGCTGTTGCGATAAAGCATCCGCCTTCAGTCTCGGGGCCTGTGATATCCTTGTTACCTGCAACTATGTAGCCGGATGCATAGCTATTCATCCTTCCGTCATCATCGCTGTCTGAACCGTCTTTAAGCGTGAGGCTAAGTGTAAGGCCGTTTAACTCAACGTCTATGATTCCAGTGGTTTTATTGGATGGATATATCTCCTTCCATGTTCCGCTTTTTGATACCTGGTAAAATACAGGCTTTTCAGGTAATGATGGATATGTAAATTTCAGGATTGCGCCACTGCGGGGAACAGAGGATAAAATAAATTTCACTGCGGTCTGGATAGCGTCTTTTTTGGGAGCTCCTGATATCCCGTTGCTTACCACGTAACCGGATTTATAAATATCAGAATTTGTTGAGCTTACGGATGTAGTTGAAGTTCCGTTGCCGGAAAGTTGAATGATCGGAGAGTTTCCGGCATTGGATTTTATAGTAATAGTGGTTGCCTTAGATTCTGTCGATTTCGGCAAAAACACAGTATCAAATGTACAACTGCTGTTTTTTGCTATTCCAGCCTTTGTGATGCAGTTGTTGTTATTTATCTTAAACTGGCTATAATCTCCTCCAGTCAGGCTGATAGTGTTTATTAAGAGCGGGGCATCACCGGTATTTGCGATGACGATTCTCTGTTCCGCAGATGTGACGTATGGTTTTACATCAATAAACGATATCGTTGTGGGTAATAGGGATATATAAGGAGTCGGGACAGCATCTCCTGTGCCGCTTACGGGTATGATGGTTTTAATAGGTGTATCATCTACATAACTCAAAACTATATCCGCTGATTTTACACCTGTAGATTTAGGAAGAAATTTCGCCTTGAAAGTACAATTTTTACCAGGCGCAATTGTATTGGCCGAACAGGTGTCGTTTTCTAAAACAAATTGGTCGGCATTAGAACCTGACAGGGCAACGGATTTTACCTTAACATCTCGGCCATCAATGGAATTTGTAACCGTTAACGTCTCTAAATTGGTTGGCGTGCCAACCGTTATGGTTCCGAAATCCTTTTTTTCCGGCGTTACCGTAACAACTGGCTCAGGGGAATCGGCGCTTACAAGGGGGTGGGGATAGGTGTAAGGAGTATAAGTTGGATGCTTCTTATTGTTATAAAAATCCCTGCCTTCAACAATGTGAAGAGTTTCCAAATCACAAACATTTTTTACAACAAAATTAACAGGAAGGCCGTTAGTTTTGTTTTTTCTGTCGGTTTCAGTCGGATAGTGAAAATTGTTCCATGCATAAGCAGGCTCAAGTTTTTGTGTATATTTACCTTCACTACCCAAAGTGGATACCCATTGGACAGCGTCATTTGATCTTCCTATCTGATCCCTGCATGGATAACCGTACATTCCGGGAGTATTTCCATCCCAGGGGTTGCTTCCATTGCACCTGCCACTTACTCGTGGATTTACACAACTGCGCTGGTCATCTAATAAGATTGCGTTAACAGCGTAGCCAACCACAGTATTATTAAACCATACCCCCGTTCCGGCTCTCATAAACCCAACAGCGTAAGTATTTGCTGGATCAGCACTAGTAAATGTGTTCTCATATACTTCCCATTTTCGAGTTCCACGGTTTTCAGCCTGGACTGCATGTGCCATTATTTCTACGTCCTGAACCTTATTGTATCTGAAAACATAAGACCCACCATAACTAGCGTCCATAGCAAGAGTTCGCCCACAGTTGGAATAAGTAAACTCGTTATCCTCAACATAAACCGCTTCTCCTGTACCCAAATCAAGCGGTCTGGCCCAAGCCTCATTGGCCATAAGAGTCGGCCCACCACCAAGCACAACCTTCATATTATTAAACTGGTTATGATCTATTACACCTGTCCCAGATTCGACATAGCTTGTAGTTTTTGGAAATACTCCAACCGAAGCTGTTCCGCCTGAGCCAACCGCTTCGAATCTGTTATGGTCAATTCTCCAATCTCGTCCGTTTGGCCTTAATTGGCCTTCCTTGAAAGTGAACCCTGTAACTCTTGTCCCGCTGCTTAAACTTAACAAGGCTGCATTATTTACAAGTGATATTACAGTTTTCCCAATTCCCTCCCCCTTTAGAGTTATTTTTTTACTGGAAGGAATATCCACAGCAGCCTTCCAGGTGTAGGTTGATGACCATGTGCAATACCCTGGTGGAACACTTACCGTATCACCTGTTGCCGAAACATTTATTGCGTCAACAACATCGGCTTGGGAACAACTCTTTGCTTTGATTATCTCGGCATTGGCATTTGAAACAAATGCCATACCCACAGTCAGAACTATGAACATGAAAAGCACCATTAATTTCTTCATTTCTTTGCCCTCCCCCTTGTAAGTTTTCTTAAGGATCATTTGACCGTATATTCTAAAATTCAGAATAGTCTTTTAATAAAAATATAAAGCAAAGTGTGTGCCAGCCCAGGTCGAAGTGTATTCAGTTATATCTTTATGAATTAATATTGCCAGCTACTTAAAAAAAATCATAGATCTTTTTTTGCATAGCGCCATCTTTGACGATCTATCTCCTACAGAGTTCACAGAGGTTGAAATATTAATCTTCATTGAACTTGAGCAAAGATGAACGTTCTTAAAATGTCCTATGTATTTAATTAAAATAAGGGGTAAATTGATTAAAGCAACTTTATTTACCTTATTCTTCTATCGATCTTAATCGGTACCTTCATATAAAAACTTTAATAATCGAGTTTTAATTTCTCGATTGTTATCAGCTAACAAACTGACTATATTAGAAATACATCTTATCAAAAGGAAGCTGATATTGTCGAAATGAGTGTGAGATAGAACCAATAATTGTGTTTAGGAAATAGCTTGTGTATTCATCGGTTGATTGTTATGTATGTAATAAACTGACTAAAAAAGGAAAATATACATACATCTGTGATCATGATACTGTAGTTTCAGAAAAAAGCCAGAACTTTTTCAAGAATATTTTATTGATGAGTTCGTTTTTAAGCAAAAAAGGATAGGGCTGCCACACTTCTTACTACCGTAAATTTCACCGAGTTAACAAAGATATGAAGAGTTGGTTTTGTTACGAACTCAGGAGCTTACCGGCTTTAAATTATCATCAGACATCAAGCTTTCCCATTTAGGACTTAATAAAAATGAACACTCATTTTCAACACCTGGATGTACCATAAGTTCAACGTCTGAAGAACTGGACATCGATACTAATCGCCGGAGTTTTCCATCGTTTATTGGCGCAATCGAGAAAAAATGGTCTGTACACTGGAAGCGTGATGTCAACCAGAGGTCTATCATATATCTGTAAAAACGGTTGAATGGACCCTTCTCGCCAGGCCTGAAGGAAAAATTTCTTCTCACCTTCAGGCCTTTTGGATATTTACCAGAAACAAGCATATTCATGCATAAATGCATATGATGATGCCCATCCAATCGTTTTGGTTCTTGGCCGTAAATACGGTAAAACTCATCCCACTGAGATCGAAAAACATATTCAAAGGAATTATGCAAGAAAGGATTATAGATGACCTGATTCCACTTTTTTGCATTAAGGTAATCGGATGTTACCCGATGGTGTTCTCTTAATTTTACGGGTACTTGCGATCCAGTGATTTTTTCATCGAGATTCAGATGGAGACCAACCGGCAGTTGGTTCTCGTTCACTAAATCTGCTGCCCTTTCCGAATCAGCCATAAAGGTCATCGCGCTGGCAGAATGTATACTCTTTCGGATGTAACAGGTCAGGATTCTGTCCGTTGTCTCCTTATTCCAGCCGATATCGTCGGCATTTACGAAAAGCATACTACTTCTCGGTAATTATTTTGTCAGAAATATTGCGCATCGATTTGATTTTTTGCATCATTTTCTTGTAACGTGCTATTGATAATTCACCGCCCTTGACCGCATAAGAATTTATCCAGCTGCCTTTTGCTTGAAACATTCCGAGAAATTTAAGATCTATACCT
>JAHIFE010000090.1 GCA_018901125.1 Pseudomonadota bacterium
AGCCGGTATCTGGCCAAAAAGAGGATCGATTGCAACCCATCTCCCAAAATACAAACTGTTCCATGCATGATAATAAAAACCGCCGTTTAAATAAACTAATCCTGCTTCAACCCTGGCAGGTATTCCTGCTGCCCGTGAAAGAGCAGCCATAAGAACAGCGTGTTCGTTGCAGTCCCCTGCTTTATTTTTAAGGGTCGAAACTGCATCAGGCAAAGATATCACCGGTCTTTTTTCGATGTTAGAGTTTATCCAGCTTACAAGTTTATTTGCTTTGATTATCGGCGGATCATCCGGGCTAACCGTTTTTTTGACTATATTTTCTATTTCCCTGTTGTCTGATTGTATGAAGGGTGTGGGCTTAAGATAATAATATGAGGCTATATCCGGTTTATAAGCTTTGTGTTCTTTTAAAAGATCGTCTACAGTATCTTTATTGATGTGCAAAATACCGTTTTTAAATATCTGCCTGTCGTCGTTTATTTTAAGCGAATCGAGTTTAACACCTTTAATTTGTATTTTAAGAAAAGTAAGTTTTTCAGGATTATTTAATGTAACATTTGAAGGTATGGAAACAAGCCTGGTAAGATCATCGCTTGCCTGCACAGGCATACCGTTTAAGGCATCATCCTTTGTTGTTTTTTCGAGGCTTATGCCAAGAAATCCTTTTTCCTTAAGGATTTCTCCATTATCGTTGACCCACAGTATCTGTGTCGTACCTTTAAATGAGAGAAAAGTCTTAATTGCCGTATATTTTGTCTCTCCTATTTGTATGCCTTCTTTTTTGTCTATCTTTAAAAGTACCGGTACCTGGCTCATTGAGGCCGGATCAAAAATATTGAAAGTAAATATTTCTTCTTCTTTTAATCCTGAAGCAAATGCGGCATTTATTAAACCGGCCATAAGATATGGTTTGGTCTTAATGGGGATATCGATTTTTCGAATATCCCCAAAACTTTGAGTCTGAATCGATAATATATCTTTTTTTGTCTCACCTTTTACCCTAAAAGCAAACCTGCCCGAATTGATTCCAAAATCAAATGTTTGCAATGTAAAATCCGTGTTCAAATTTCCTATGGTTTTTACATATATATCATGAAGTAATCCCATTGTATTAATCTTCATAAATACATATTCTTCGACTTTATACCCATTATCCTGTTTGGAAATATTTGAGTGGGAAAAACCGATTTTGTGATCATTTTGAAATATATTCATCCATGCATCTTTTTCAGAAAGCACATCAGCCTGGGCTGTTAAAGAATGTCCACGCAGGTTTTTTTGGAAAAATCCAAGCCTTATGGCAAGCAGAACAGCAAAGATCAACAACATTGCCATACCGGTAAAAACTAAGTATTTATTTCTGTAAAGAGGCATAGATATAGTATTTTTTTTAGCATTAAGTTGGCAAATCAGGAACCAATAATCTAAAAAGAATAGTATCACAGCTTTTGCTTTTTGACCAGTCAGTCAAACAATTAATATATTTTATTTTCAAAGCTATCAAAGGCTTAAAGCCTGATATTTATAAGCGGGGTTTGTAATATCTGAAGAATTTTGTTATCGGATACTAAATGCTTATTAATAATTAATTTGAAAGCTGCAACTTAATTAAAGGGGATATTGATGTATTTTAAGATAGTTAATGATTTATCGCACAAGTTGCCGGATATTTACACAAGACCTTTCATACCCATAAGAATATTGACTATAATGGTTTTGATTATTCTGTTTATACCGTTCAATGTATTTGCTGATGAGATCCGGCTTAAAAACGGGGACCATATAACCGGTAAAATAATTAAACTTGATGCGGAAAAGATGACATTTAAAACATCTTATGCCGGTGAACTCAGCATTGTTTTTAAAGAAATTACCGGAATTCGGACAGATGCCCCCATTGATGTAATACTAAGTGACGGAACAAAAGCAAAAGGTATAGTTACTACCGGTTCAGATGGAAATATTAATATAAAAACAGAGTTGATAGAACAACCTTTATCATTTGAGCTTGCAAACATTAAACAGATTAATCCACCACCACCTTCTCCTGCAGTAAAGATTAAAGGCAGGCTTAATGTCGGAATTAATATAACAGATGGAAATACCAACACTAAAACATATCATGGCGACGGCGAATTAGTAGCTCGAACCAAAGATAATCGTTTCACTCTTGGCGGCAGGTATAACAGAGCCGAAGATGACGGTGAAACCACAGTTAATAATCAAACCGCTTATATGAAATATGATCACTTTATTTCCGAAAAGTGGTATTTTCTAGCAAATGTCACAGGCACCAGAGATAAATTTAAAGACTTAAACTTAAGGACTTCTCTTGGTTTAGGCATGGGCTACCAGCTATTAGAGACTAAAAGGACTAATTTATCGTTTGAAATCGGGCCAAATTATGTAAATGAAGACTATATTGACGCAGAAGATAAAGATTTTATGTCTGCCCGCTGGGCAGTCAACTTTGATCATTATATTTACGAAGATTATACCCAGTTTTTCTGTAATCATGTTGGTTTAGTCAGCTTAGCGAATACATCTGATATGAATATTGAGAGCCAGACCGGATTGCGTTTTAAGATATACAATGGATTCAATACAACGGCTCAGGTGAATTATGACTGGGACAATAATGCTTCGCCTGGCACTGAAGGTTCCGATACCACCTATATCTTAAGTCTTGGATATCAATTTTAGAAGCGCCATATTTTGGCTGCTGGGAAGATAGCTGTGAATATTGATATTTAAAGCTGGTAGTCCCAACGGGATTCGAACCCGTGTTACCGGCGTGAGAGGCCAGCGTCCTAACCACTAGACGATAGGACCATTATCGAATGGTATTGCGGATAATTATAGAAAAGAGGGTTACTTGTCAAATGTTATTTTGAGATTATCAGCCATCGCTTTTATCTAAAACTGAACTTTCGGAACTATTTTCCTGAATCTTTTTTCCCTTTCTGTATCCTATGGCAAAATAAATAAGGGGTCCCAAAAATGGTACAAGCGCTGTAAAACCCCAGATAGCCTTTGCGGCGGTAGAACCAAAATTTTTCTTAGAAACATCAATTACGGCCCACCATGTCAGCAGAAGAAAAACAAGCCCGGTACCAATTATTATTTTCGCCATTTTCCGTTATCCTTTCAGCATTGCTGTTACGCTAAGTATTGAATTTACATAGTAGCTGCTAGGGTTGTACTGGCGAATTACCCATCGAGCCTTCTTATCTGTTATTCCCTTACGCCATCCGCTCTTATTAAGAAAATTTGCAATGCTGGCTATCGCATCGGCGTGGTCGGAAAGATCCACTCGCCCATCCATGTTTCCGTCTTTTGCGTATCGGATAATGTTGCTTGGAATAAATTGTGGAATTCCAATAGCTCCGGCATAAGATCCCTTTATTGTAAGAGGATCAATTTTCTCTTTTTCTGCATAAATAAGTAAAGACTTAAGTTCATTATATGCCCAATTCGATTTTCTCGCAGCTTTTTTTTCAAATGTTTCTAAGGTAAAAAGTGTTGAACCTGAGACATATTCCCAGAGCCTGTTTCTTATATTTGCATCGAAAAGAGATGCTATTGTTGAAAGTGTATTTAATACCGGCCATTTTCCGACAGTTTTTCCCAATTTTGATTCAACAAGAATTATTGCCGTAATGAGTTCCCTGTCAACCCCATATTTCTCTTCTGCTTTTGAAAGCTCCGAATCATATATTTTCATGTAGAGCTTTGCCCCGGTTATTGAAAGAGCTTTGGGGTACTGATTATAATTTACATTGGATTCCCTGTGAATAAAAAAAAGCGACACTCCCTTCATATCAAAATTTATCTTGCCGTCCCGGTAAATTTGAGCAAGTTTTTTCTCATCAAACCCTTCTGAAACAAGTTTTTCCTGTAGTGGTCCGAAATCGTATTCTAAACCGGTGCGAACCGTTTCTTTGGTTTGCGAAGAAAACGTTGTGAGCCATAGCAAGCAGAAGATATATATTACTCTTTTAAGATATAAGGAGAATTGACTCATTATGATGCATCCAAATTATTTGGCTGTAATCTCAACGAGAAAACGTTTTCTTTCAGTAAACACGCAAAAATGTTTATAACCTGCCGAAATAACCACAGGCAAAACTTTTTCATAATGACGCCCAATATTTTCAGGATCATGCGCATCGGAACCTATTGTAATTTCAACACCTGATTCGAAGCATTTTTTTAAAATATCAAAAGAAGGATAAGCATCGTTTACAGGGTGGCTGTACCCGCTTGTGTTGACCTCAACAACAAGCTTTTTATTTGCAATTTTTTGAATTATTACATCGAATTCTTTTTCAAAACATTTTGGAAGATTCCTGCCAAATTTTTTCATAAGATCGATATGGCATATGAAATCAAAATAATCATTATCTAACATTTTATCAAGATATTCAAAATAAAGCCGGTAAATATGATCTGTTTCATATTCTCCTTTGCTCCAGTCCGATTTGTGGCTTACAACGTCAACCCCTCCCGGAAAATGAAGAGAGCCTCCTATAACGTCAAATGAAAAAGACTCCACTATGCTATGAATCAGTTCAATATATTCAGGATGATAATCAATCTCGAGACCGGCCTTTATGCTTATAACGTGCCTGTAGCGATTTTTTAGATTTTGAACCGCCTGAAAATATAAAGGCACCTCGGAAGGAGCCATGGAAAGTTTATTTCCAGGCTCACTTAGAGTAAGATGATCAAGAAAGCATATCTCATCAAACCCTGCCGAAACAGCTTTTTTTATATAAGCCTCCATACCGTTTTGGGCATGATTGCAAAGCATGGTATGAATATGATAATCAATTTTACAGGATATATTCGTGTTTTCCTGATTCACCTAAAAAGCGCCTTTAATAATTTTTAATACAATATACACAACATTATGCTATATTGCTATCATTTGTGCTCTTAAACCATTCAAAGTATCACACAAAAAGGGAAAGAATTACAGATTTATTTTTTTGACTTCCTGAAATTTAATGGACATTTGCCTCTATCATAAATACAATAATACAAAATATTACGGGATATTGACCAGGTTGAAAAAAAACACAAAAACAGTATATACATGCCAGTCCTGTGGATATCAGGCACCCAAGTGGCTGGGAAAATGCCCCGACTGCGGCCAATGGCAAAGCTTTGTTGAAGAATATCAAAGCACAAGATCAACCGCGGTTTCAATGGACGGCCTGATGTCGGTTATGAGGGAGCCTGTATGTATTGATGATATTGAGTTTGAAGGCGAAGAGCGAATTCAAACAGGGATAAGCGAATTCGACCGCGTCCTCGGAGGAGGTATTGTTCCCGGAACAATGATTCTTATAGGCGGTGATCCGGGGATAGGCAAATCTACATTGATGCTGCAGGCACTTTGCAGCCTTGCCGAAAAAGGACTTAAAGTTTTATATGTTTCGGGCGAAGAATCGATAAGGCAAATAAGTTTAAGAAGCAGGAGGCTTTCTGCCAAATCACCTGGACTTCTGGTTGTATCGGAAATTGATGTTGAGGTGATTTTATCGATGGTTGGCTCTGTGAAACCTGATGTTCTTGTTATAGATTCAATACAAACTATGTTTTGCCCCGATCTTTCCTCCGCTCCGGGAAGTGTAAGCCAGGTAAGAGAATCAGCTATGAAGCTTATGCTTTTAGCCAAAAAGACAAATCTGCCCACATTCCTTGTGGGACATGTTACAAAAGACGGCTCCATTGCCGGACCAAAACTTCTCGAACATATGGTTGACACGGTTTTGTATTTTGAGGGTGACCGTAATCATATTTTCAGAATTTTAAGAACCGTAAAAAACAGGTTTGGCTCAACAAATGAAATCGGCGTTTTCGAGATGAAAGGAAATGGACTTGATGAAGTATTGAACCCTTCTGCTGCGTTTCTTTCCGAAAAACCCTTAAATTCACCAGGTTCAGTTGTTACAGCAAGCATGGAAGGCACAAGGCCAATTCTTGTTGAGCTTCAGGCTCTTGCAGGCAGCACAAATTTTGGCACTCCCAGAAGAACGATTCTGGGTCTTGATAATAACAGGGTGGCTTTGCTTACCGCAGTTATGGAAAAAAAGTTAGGAATGCACCTTATGGGCTATGATATTTTTATGAATGTTGCAGGAGGTGTTAAGGTAGATGAACCTGCCGTTGATATGGGTATTATTGCTGCTGTTGCCTCAAGTTTTCTGGATCGTCCCGTATCGGACGGAACAGTGGTTTTAGGCGAGGTCGGTCTTACCGGTGAGGTGAGAGCTATAAGCCATGCCGATACAAGAGTTGCTGAAATTCAGAAAATGGGTTTTACAAAATGTCTTTTACCCCAAAGCAACTTAAAACGCATAAACGTAACCGGTAAAATTGAGCTTGCAGGCATAAGCGGTATTTCCGAAGCTATTGAACTGCTGTTTTGAGTATGGATAAAGGTTCAAGGAGCAAGGGACAAGGTTCAAGGAGCAAGAAAAAGGCAGCTCATAAGTTTGTAAGTTCATAAGTTGGTAAGGAAAAATTTTATGCCTCTCTGCATTCTGGTGCAGGTCATTAAAAAGCGTTTTGCTTGACTTGGAAAGTACTTGAGTATATGAAGCGTCTATCTCCTAAGGCAAACAGATGGGAAGATCATTATTCCCGTCTTGCTAAAAAGGAAAATTATCCTGCAAGATCGGTTTATAAGTTACAGGAAATTCAAAGCAGGCATAAGCTTATAAAAAAGGGCGGCAGGGTTCTTGATCTGGGATGCTATCCCGGTTCCTGGACTATTTATGCTTCGGGCCTTGTGGGCGAAAAAGGGACGGTGGTCGGAATCGACCTCAAAAAGCTCGATATAAAGATTCCGTCAAATGCCCTGGTTTACCAATGTGATATCTTTAATATAGATGATAACACGCTATTTTCGATAGGAAAAGATTTTGATGTTGTAATCAGCGATATGGCTCCCGCTACCACAGGAAGCAAAAGTGTGGACGCTGTAAGATCTTATGATTTGTGTATGGCTGCACTTGATATTGCAAACAATGTTCTTTTGCATAATGGTTCGTTTTTATGTAAAATATTTCAGGGCGAGGATTTTAATGAATTTTTAGAAATGGTAAAAGCTGCATTTAACACATATAAAATATTTAAACCGCAGAGTAGCCGTAAATTCAGTAAAGAGATTTATATAATAGGTTTGGGCAAAAAATAGGAGGTTGGTATGTCAGGTCACAGCAAGTGGTCTTCCATAAAGCACAAAAAAGGCGCGGCAGACGCAAAGCGTGGAAAAGCATTTACTAAGATAATCAAAGAAATTACGGTTGCAGCACGAATGGGGGGAGGAGGCGATCCTAATTCAAACCCAAGGCTAAGAACGGCAGTGCTTGCTGCAAAGGCAGAAAACATGCCCAAGGAAAACATCGAAAGAGCCATTAAAAAAGGAACGGGTGAACTTGAAGGCGTAAGTTATGAAGAAATTACTTACGAAGGATATGGCCCATCCGGAGCAGCAGTTTTAGTTGAATCTTTGACTGACAATAAAAACAGGACGGTTGCAGATATACGCCATATTTTCAGCAAAAGCGGCGGAAATCTTGGTGAGAACGGTTGTGTGGGCTGGATGTTTGAAAAAAAGGGGTATATTACTGTATCAAAAGAAAAAGTGAGCGAAGAAACTATTATGGAAATCGCACTTGAAGCAGGTGCGGAAGATATAAGAGAAGATGTTGAAGTATTCGAAATTATCACTGGCACGGATGATTTTGAATCGGTAAAATCTGCGCTGGATAATGCTTCTATCATTTGTGAGGAGGCGGAAATAACCATGCTTCCCAAAACCACAACAAATCTTGAAGGTAAAGATGCGGAAAAAATGATAAGACTTATGGAAACTTTGGAAGACTCTGACGATGTCCAAAAAGTATACACAAATGCGGATATCCCGGAAGACATGACATAAAACCTCGGTGTAATAGCAATTGACTATTATTTCTTAAGGATATTTTCATGCTTAAAACAGGAATAATCAAAGATTCTCTTTATCTTGAACATATCGCAGATGATTATCATCCCGAAAGTCATCACCGGCTTGAAGCAATTTATGAAATGCTTGAAGAAAAAGATATGGCGGGAAAGTTTGTCGATATAAAACCGCGCGATGCCACAAGAGAAGAGCTGGGATATATTCACACGCCCGAATACATTTCGAGAGTGGCCTCAACCAAGGTAAGATCAAGAGTAATGCTTGATCCCGATACTTATACTTCTCCAAGATCATGGGAGGCTGCCTCGCGCGCTGCCGGCGGTTTTCTGGAACTTATAGATAAATTGATGCAAAATAAGATCGACAACGGATTTGCTCTGGTAAGACCTCCCGGTCACCATGCCGAGGCAGATCGGGCTATGGGTTTTTGCCTGTTCAACAATGTTGCCATCGGAGCAAAATATGCTATTAATAAATACAATCTGGAACGTATTCTGATAATAGACTGGGACATTCATCACGGCAATGGAACCCAGCGATCTTTTTATAATGCCCCGGAGGTTCTCTATTTTTCTACTCATCAATATCCCTATTATCCAGGTACTGGCGGTGTTGATGAGCTAGGCGATGATAAAGGAAAAGGGTTTAACGTCAATGTGCCTCTTTCACCTGGTGCGGGCGATGATGAATATGCCGAAATATTTCTTAAGATTTTAAAGCCCATTGCTTTAGAATTCAAACCTCAGTTGATATTGGTTTCGGCTGGATTTGACACTTACTTTGATGACCCTCTTGGAGGAATGAAAGTTACCCCAAAAGGTTTCGCCCGCCTTGCGAAAATCATATTGGAACTTGCCGACAGAATCTGTGATGGAAAAGTACTTTTCATACTGGAAGGCGGCTACAATCTTAATGGCCTTCGGGACTCAGTCAAGGCAGTATTACTGGAGCTTTTGGGCGAATCCGACCTTTTTAAAGGAAGATCTCTGCTTGATGAAAAGATAGACACAACCGTCATATCTTCAATAATCAAACAGGTTAAAACTACTATCAAACCTTTTTGGCCCGACCTTATTTGATGGAGTGGTAAAAAGTCGGGAAATTTCTTTTTTGTCATTTCGGGCTTGATCCGGCTCGAAGAACTTGAAACCTTAATCAAGCAATTTCAATATGTTCTGGATACAGGTTCTTAGGTTATCTTGTGAAATTCAACGAATTACTATACAGCCAAAAGCCATCCGCCGGTTTAATTTCCGCTTTGATGAATCCGGATATATACGGTCATGATGTAACAGAATGCAAACTTATCGAAACACATGCCTCATGGATTATCCTGACCGGAACTTATGCTTATAAAATAAAAAAACCGGTTAATCTGGGGTTTCTTGATTTCTCTACCCTTGAAAAAAGACACTTTTGTTGTAAAGAGGAACTTCGTTTAAACCAAAGACTTGCGCCACAAATGTATCTTAAAGTTGTAACCATTACAGGTACTACTGAAAAGCCTGTTTTAACCGGAATCGGCAAGCCGATTGAGTTTGCAGTAAAAATGGTTCAATTTCCGCAAGAAGTACAACTTGATCGCATGCTGACAAAAGGTGAACTTAAAGTTTGGCATATTGATGCCATTGCCCGATTGGTTGCTGATTTTCATAAAAAAACAGCGGTTTCCTTAAACGACAGCACTCACGGAGACCCCGAACATATCAGAAAGCCGGTAGAAAATAATTTTATTCAAATTAATAAAAATATCAAAAGCGGAAAATACTTCTTGATCGATGAATTGGAAGGCTGGTGCAAATCCGCTTTTGAAAAGCTTGAGCCTGCATTTATACAGCGAAGGGCCGGAGGCTTTATCCGGGAATGCCACGGCGACATGCATTTAAGAAACATAGCATGGTTAAAGGATTCTCCTGTAGTATTTGATTGCATAGAATTTGAACCTAACCTTAGATGGATTGATGTGATTAGTGAAATAGCTTTTCTTGTCATGGACTTAAGGGCGCGTTTGCATCCTGAACTTACAAGGCGTTTTTTGAATACTTACCTGGAAGAAAGCGGCGATTATGCCGGTGTTTGTGTTTTGCCTTTCTACCTTGTATACAGAGCCCTTGTGCGTGCTAAGATAGGCGCTATAAGGGCCGGACAACAGGGAATTGGTGTAAAAGAAAAGACAGAAGCCCAAAGAGAGTTTTTCAATTACCTTCAACTTGCAAAGAGTTGTTCTGAATCGGATTCTCCAAAACTTATAATCACCCGCGGGCTTTCGGCATCCGGCAAAAGCACGATAACCTCTCAGCTGCTTGAGCAAATGGATGCAATCAGAATACGTTCCGATGTTGAACGCAAAAGAATATTCGGAAGAAAACAGGAAGAAAACAGCAAAGCATTATACTGTGAAAACATTTACACTCCTGAAGCCACAAAACTGACTTATGATAAACTGACCATGCTTGCAGGCAATATAATGGATGCCGGTTATCCGGTGATTGTTGATGCCGCATTTCTTAAATTTGAAGAGCGAGAGCAATTCAGAAAATTGGCGGAATCAAAGAAAGCACCATACATAATTCTGGATTTTTTTGCCACACACGATACTTTGCGCCAGCGCATTATAAAGCGCGAAAAGGATATATCGGATGCCGATCTGTCAGTTCTGGAACACCAGATTACAGGATGGCAACCACTTGGCGAAAGCGAAAAAGACAAAGCCATTACAATAGATACCGAATTCCCTGTTGATATGATACTGCTTGCAGAAAAGATAAGGGACTTTATTTAAAACTTTAACTTTGAATCATCTGACTAATCCTACGATAATACTAAGGAGGCATTCATATGGCAAATCGACTTAACGGCAAAGTGGTATTGATCACTGGTGCATCAGGCGGCCTGGGCGCTGCTCAGGCACGCATGATGGCAGCAGAGGGTGCGAAAGTCTTTCTTGGAGATATTGCTCCGGAAGGCAGCAAATATCTCGTGCCGCTTAAAACTCTGTGCGATGAAATTACAGCAAAAGGCGGTGATGCAAAATATTTGCAACACGACGTAAGCCAAGAAAACAGCTGGACGGAGTTCATAAACACGGCCGAGAAATTATTCGGCAAAGTCAACGTACTCTCGAACAATGCCGGCATTTATCTACACAAAACACTGACCGAACACTCGGTTGAGGACTTCCACCGAATCGTCAACGTCAACCAGCTTGGCGTCCTGCTGGGCATGAAAACAGTTGTACCTGCAATGGAACGGGCAGGTGGTGGCTCCATCATCAACTTTGCATCCATCTATGGTATAGTGGGCGCTGGCATCTCGACGGCTTATCAGAGTACGAAGGGAGCCGTGCGCCTGATGACCAAATCGGCAGCGATGGAACTTGTCGGCAAGAACATCCGCGTGAACGCAATTTGTCCCGGAATGTTTGACACGAACTTATTTGAGACCTCGGTGCCTAAGGAAGCATGGGAACCCCTTATCTCTCTGGTACCTATGAAACGCTTTGGCAAACCCGACGAGATCGCTTATGGCGTGGTCTTTCTCGCATCAGACGAGTCGTCGTTTATTACTGGAACCGACTTAGTGATCGACGGTGGGTATACCTGCCCTTAGATCAGCTTCCTCGGTGCGAGATGCTTTTGAAGTATTCGGCATGAAAGCTTTATACTAATATGTACTACAGAACAAGCGACTGGAAGAAACCGAACAGATTTATTATATACTCCATATCAGGGCATTCGCCAGTGTTTCTTCCAGTAGTTGTATTCATATAGCCAATCATCTTTCCGGTATTTCACCAGAAATTGCATGCGTTGCCTGAATTGTTCCATCTTTTTTTCTACATTTTTATTTTGTTTTTTCTGCTTCCAGGCTTTAACCAGTTTTTCCCCAAGACCAAACGCTTTATGGCAAATGTCCTTGGTAAAAACATCATCTTCCAGATGACCCATGGTAGCCCATATGGAACCAACAGGGCGAATGCCGGTGGTTATCAGAAAATAGTTCATATAATCAGCAATAGGTTTTTCATTTCCGCCACCTGATGTTACTATCGAAGCACCGTATTTACCATAAAACTCCATACAGTGTAGTACTCCGCAGCAACGGTCCATAAAAGATTTGAGCTGTGCACTTACATTGAAAATATAATTGGGACTGGCAAGTATCAGGCCATCTGCTTTAAGGATTTTAAGCTTTATTTCTTCATATTTGTCTTTTTGAAAGCAATAACCTTTAACATGACATTTGTCACACCCGCGGCAAGGCAAAACCAAATCTCCAAGCAAAAATATGGTTTCATTCTCAGCTCCCATATTTTCAGCACCCTTAATTACTTCATTAAGCAGCCTTGCAGTATTTCCTTTTTTACCGCGCGGACTTCCAACGATGCTGATAATTTTCATATTTATTTCCTCTTAATATTAGAGCCACTTTCAAAACGTTTCAGTTTGGTCAAGGTCAAGGCGGATGAAAATTTTAACCACAGGAATACACGGAGTATTTCGAGGATTAAAATTTTCATCCAACGCAGAGATCGGCCAAAATGGGACGTTTTGAAACTGGCTCATTATAGTGAAATAGCGGTATGGTTGATAAATAAAGGACATCACCACACTCACCCCTTTATTACTATCTGTTTCAGCAGGTCTTTGAAAATGATACCGTGGAAAGGTAAAAACATATACCAGTAAATATCACCAAAAATACCCCGGGGCATAAAATAGGCAGTGATGGACAGTTTATTGCAATGCTCGCTCCGATCAATATTGAACTCCAGCCAGGCCTTTCCGGGCAGTTTCATCTCGGCCCGCAGAAGAAGTTTGCGGGCAGGCTTCAGGTCTTCCACGCGCCAGAAGTCGATAACATCGTTGACCCTTAATCCGGAGGAACTGCGTCTCCCGCGTGCTATACCCACACCCCCCAGCATACTATCTACCCTGCCCCTTAAACGCCACATCCAGTTATTCTGAAACCATCCCTCCTTGCCGCCAATCATGCAAGCCGCATTGAAGACAGATGCTGCATCTTTATTGGTAATCCGGGAATAGGTTTTGATGAATTTGGGAGAAAAATCCAGCTCCTTTAACTTAATTGCAAGGCTGTGGGCAGGAGGATAGGCATCGGACCAGCGTGTGTGCACATTATCCTGATCTTCCAGACTCATGGCCCTGACGATGGACTCTTTAAATGTCAAGGTTTCAAACGGAATCAATTTCATAATTGCATTATCCTGACACACAACATTGTTCCTTAGCCCTTCCAAAAGCGCCAGAATGATGGGCCATGGTACCGGAGTAAACAAATTGGCAAGGATGGCAAAAAATCGTAACCCCGAAAAGAAGCGAGGAAAACTCACTGTTTTCTTTCCAAGCATATCCGCCAGGATCCGGATCATTTTTTCGTAACTCAGCACGTCCGTACCGCCAATATCAAAGGACTTCCCGGTGGTTTCAGGACATTCAAGTGTCCCTACCAGATACTTGATGACATCACGAATGGCTATAGGCTGGCACTGGGCTTTGGTCCAGTATGGGATCAGAATTATCGGCATTTTTTTTGCTATATTGGTCAAAATTTCATAGGAAGCACTTCCTGAGCCCAGTATTATAGCAGCCCTTAGGATTGTGGTGGGAACCTTGCCCTTTCCCAGCTCACGCCCTACCTCGATACGGCTTCTCAGATGAGGCGAAAGGGCTGACCGCAGATCTCCCAATCCACCTAAGTAAATGATCCTTTGAACGCCCATCTCTTCCGCAGCCATTCTGAAATTTATTGCCCCTTCTACATCCGCCGACTCAAAATGCTTTTTTCCCAGCAATAGTGAATGGACCAGATAATAGGCCGTATGGATCCCTTCAAACGCCTTTTTGACACCGCCGATATCCAATACATCCGCCACCACAATCTCGGCATCCGGCCAGCGCTCCTTATGAACTGAAGATGGAACCCTGACCATGATTCTTACTTGATACCCCCGTTCCAGAAGTTCCGGCACCAGTCGGCCGCCGATATACCCGGTGGCACCGGTGACCAGAATTCTTCCCATTTCTGGTTGGGGTTTTGTGGGCAAGTCCCGGCAAAAATGATATTGACTGTCTTTTATTGCTTCCGGCATTTAACACCTGATGTCTGGGGAAAAATGGTAAAGTTTAAAATAGCATGGCGTTTTACAAAAGCCTCGCTATATCTTTTCTACCTAACAATACTTACACTTCTGATTCAATATATCATACAATGATTGTTTTGATAACAGAACCTTCAATATGTTCCAAATAACTGCTTTCGCCTGTATGATGATTTGAATATTTCCAACGAAGACGATTTTTATAAATCATATATATTTTATTGATATTCATTGTTTAAGCTTGTGGGCCGGATTTTTAATTGTCATTTCCACAATCTTTATAAGCGGGGTATTAGCCGATACCTTTTCTCAAATGGTGTTTTGTGGAAATATTGCCGTTATGTTATAAGGATGATATTTTTTCATACTATGTATGGAAGTGGTTTGGAAAGAATATAAAGGTAAACAGCGCTTTCACTTTTATCCATTAATAAAGATACTTAAGCATGATGACAACATACAAGGAGAGATAGCTTGCATGCGAAACCTGGTTTTAACACTATGCTTTTAATTAATCCTCCCGTCGTAAGACCCTGCGAACCACCTGCAGGGATTGCCAAGCTTTTGGGGATGCTGGGAAAGCATAATGTTCGCTGCCGCGTATTGGATGCCAATCTCGAAGGCCTTATGAGTCTTATGAAATGTCCCGTCGAGGCCGACGACACTTGGTCCAGGCGGGCATTGAAACATCTGGATTCAAATGTTTCTGCGCTTCTTCACACAGACCTCTACAAAAATATTAACCGTTACAGGCAGGCGGTAAACGATATAGACCGCATTCTTGATCAGGTCGCATTCTCCCATGGCGTCCATCTGGGCCTTGCGAATTATCAGGATCTCACCCTCTCACCTCTCAGAAGTTTCGATCTCATACGGGCATCTGAGCAACCGGAAACGAGTCCCTTTTACTGTTATTTTATGGAGCGGCTGTCGTCTATCTTCGAAGAAGAAGAGCCTTCCATTGTTGGAATATCGCTGAACTATCTAAGTCAGGTCTTACCGGCCTTTTCCATGATCGGTCTCATAAGAAAGCTCTGTCCGGACGCAAGACTGGTTCTTGGCGGAGGCCTTGTAACATCATGGCTCAGCAACCCCGGTTGGAATAATCCATTTGCTGGCCTTGTTGATGATATGGTGGCAGGGCCAGGCGAGAAGCCCCTCCTTGACATTCTCAAATTGTCTCCATTGGATGTGCATGCATCACCGGATTACAGTCCCTTTTATGAAAAGCCTTACCTGTCTCCGGGCTTTGTCCTCCCTTACAGCGCATCAAACGGCTGCTACTGGAGCCGATGCACATTCTGCCCGGAAAAGGCCGAGGGCGGTTCCTATTCTCCTCTTCCGGTTAATGCATCGATCTCCGACATTAAAGGGCTCATCAACAGCAAAAAACCCTGCCTCATACATTTTCTCGATAACGCGATGAGTCCGGCGCTCCTTACCGCAATAGCCGACAATCCCTTCGATATCCCCTGGTACGGATTTGTACGCATAACCCGTCAGCTGACAGATCCTGATTTCTGCAGAAGCCTGAAACGTTCCGGATGCGTTATGCTTAAAATTGGTCTTGAGTCGGGGGACCAGGGTGTTCTTGACGCACTGGATAAGGGTATTAATCTGAAAGAGGCATCCGTGGCTTTGAAAAATCTTAGAGATGCCAGCATAGTTACTTACATATATCTTCTCTTCGGGACACCTTCCGAAACGTACATAGAGGCAAAAAGCACCCTCGATTATGTTATAGAACATCAAAAATATATCGGCTATCTTAACCTTGCAATATTCAATATGCCAGCCTATGGTCCGGATGCGGCATGCATGGATACCACTGATTTTTATTCAGGCGAACTGGCCCTCTACAGGCAATTCAAGCATCCCGGTGGTTGGGAAAGAAAAGATGTCAGGAAGTTTCTGGATCGCGAGTTCAGAAGAAATCCCGAGATCCAGGCAATCTTGCGAAGAGACCCTCCTGTGTTCACATCGAACCATGCCCCGTTCTTTGTCATGTCCAAAGGGATATAATAGGCCATGGCTTGACACAATGCCCCCTCAAAGGGGGCATTGTCTTAGGGAAAGCCCCTGAAGGGGCTAATTATCTATTCATATAGCAAACCGTACTCAACGTAATATTCTCCTTTATGACAACCAGATTATTGTAGAGTAAAATGTGTTTCTTGCTCTACCCGGAAGTCTTTTCAACGGATCTTCCCCCATTAAAGAAACGAACTATGGCATATAACGATTTATATTTATTATCGTTTTCTCTCTGATGTTAGCATTTTCTTAGTGTACACATTTGCCGTCCGTGATGGAAGAACGGATGGCAGACTTACCATA